>DASXIP010000579.1:0-3754 GCA_036497875.1 Caldimonas sp. | reverse complement strand
ACGCGTTGCAGCTGGATGCGCAAGCTCCCCTGGCCGTCGCGGACCAGCGTGTGCCGGTAGCTGCCGCCGAAATGGCGCAGCGCGTCGCGCCGCAGCTCCATCATGTGGAAGCGCGACCGGACCTCGATCGTGGTCGGCGTCACCGACTCGACCGCGACGTGGCTGACGATGTGGTTGGTCTCCCACATCGGCGCCTGCGACCATGCGTTGGGGTGCGAGACGCGGCCCTTCCTGATCTCCATCATCAGCTTGTCCTCGGCGAAGATCGAGGGCGACCCTTCCCACTCGGTCTGCTCGCGCGTCACCGGCATCCAGTAGACGCCGTCGTCGGCGAACAGGTCGATGAACGCCTGCCAGTGCTTGCCGTCGAGCAGCTCGGCCTGGCGGTAGAGGAACTGCTCGACCTCGCGCTGGACGTCGGTCGCCGCCGCAGCCGAGACGAGCAACCCCGGTCTCGGCAACGTGTCAGCGGTGCTCTCGACCGCCGGCGCGCGCGGCGAATGGTCGGGAGCGATCGATTGCGCGCCGGTCTTCGCCGAGGCCTCGCCCGCCTCGATCACCACCTCCTGCGCGAGCAGATGCTCGAAGTCGGGTCCCGCGCTCGGGATCGCGCGGCTCTTCGTTCGGTCGCCGGTCGTCGCCATGTCGTCCTCGCTCACGCGCCCTGCATGTAGTTCGACCACGCCTTGAACTGGTTGCGCATCACCGCTTCCGACGTGCCGTGGTTCGAGTAGGTGACGCCGTTCTCCTCGCGGTCGTCGCCGAAGTAGCGGTGAAAGCTCACCCAGTCGCCGCCGTTCGATTGCAGCCCCCACTGGCCCTTGGTCCAGTTCTCGAGGTCGTCGGCGTTGATCATCGTCGCCGGCGAATTGACGAGGTTGTAGTACCAGAGGCTCCTGCGGTAGATCGCCTCGGGAGCGCCCTTGAGACGGAAGTGCCAGATCTCCGACAGCGTCTTGTCGGGTGAGACCGGCCGCAGGCAGCGCAGCTGTTGTAGCGGCGACTGCACCGAGAGATACGGATAGACGAGGACGTGGTGGATGCTGCGCGAGAGGTATTCCTCCGTCTTCGCCTCGCCGTAGGCATTCTTCAGCAGCGCTTCGTATTCGAGCGTGTCGGGGTCGCGCGGGCGCAGGCCCATGTAGGCCTTCAGGATGCCGTGGCCGCGCGGGAAGTTGATCGTCTGCACCGAGTCCCACTGCTCGAAGCTCGACGCGAATGTCGACAGGTAGTGGTAGTAGAGCGGCGCCGCGCCCCGCTCGGCCTTGAGGCGCTTCTCGACTCTGCCGGCCGAGATTCCGGTCGACTGGTGCGTCACCGAGGGATGCAGCGCGTCGAGCTGGTTTTCCATGAAGAACTTCCAGTTCGAGTGCTGCATGACGCGGTGGCAGATCGGCACGACCTCGACCTCGCCGAGCGGCGAGCGGTCGCACATGTCGTCGAACGCGATCTTGGCGTCGCCGAGGAACTCGGCAAGCGACGGCCCCTCGTCAACGAGGCTCGCGAAGACGAAGCCACGGTAGCTGTCGGTGCGCGCCGCCCGCTTCATGCCGCAGTCGGGGTTGTCGCGCGTCATTCGAGTTCCCTCGTAGCCCTTGGCGAGCGGGATCGCACGCACGCTGCCGTCGAGGTGGAAGCTCCACGCGTGGTACGAGCAGACGAGCGCGCTGCCGGTGTTGCCCTTCAGGTTGCCGACGACCTGGACGCCGCGGTGCGGGCAGCGGTTGTAGAGCACCTGAACGCCGCCGTCGTCCTGGCGGATCATGAGCATCGGCTGGCGGCCGATCGACACGGCGTGGTAGTCGCCGCGCTTGGGGACCTGCGACTCATGGCCGCAGTAGACCCAGATCTTCTCCCAGATCCTTGTCATCTCGGCGTCGAAGATCTCCTGGTCGGTGTAGACCGTCTTGTGAACGCGGTCGGGCTCGACGAGTGTGGTGACATCCATCCTGGCCTCGGTGCAGAGAGCGCGGCCGGCTGCGCGCCGCGACGCGTTCGAGTCTAGGCCTGGCGGCGCGGCTCGGGAATTCGGGCCGCTCCCATAGACTCGTGGCCATGATCGCTGTGCCGAATTCCCCGCCGTTCGCGTCGTCGCCCGAGATCGACGCCCAGTACGACGCCGCAGCGGCCGTTGCCGACTCGACCGCGCGCATGGCGCGCCACTTCGAGCAGAGCGCCGAGGCGCGCGCGCGCCTGCGCTGCGTGACCGGAATCCCGTACGGCCCGACGCGCGACGAAACGCTCGACATCTTCCCCGCCGAGCGGCCCGGCGCGCCGGTGTTCGTCTTCATCCACGGCGGCTATTGGCGCCGATTCGCCGCCAAGGACTACCACCTCGTTGCCCTGGGCTTGGTCCCGCTCGGCATCACGACGGTCGTCGTCGACTACTCGCTCTGCCCGAAGGTGACGATCGACGAGATCTCGCGCCAGTGCCGTGCCGCCGTCGCCTGGACGATTGGCCGGATCGGCGAGCATGGCGGCGACCCGACGCGCGTCGCCGTCGGTGGCCATTCGGCGGGCGGCCACCTGACCGCGATGTGCCTCGCGGCGCGCTGGGACGAGGACTACGGAGTCGCGCGCGATCCGCTCGCTGCAGCGGTTCTGGTCAGCGGCATCTACGACATCGAGCCGTTGCGCCGCAGCTACCTGCAGCCGACGATCCAGCTCGACGACGGCATCGTCCGTCGCAACTCGCCGATGTTCGCGGTGCGGCCGTGCGCGACGCCGGTGCTCGTCACCTGGGGCGCCGACGAGAGCGCCGAGTTCGCCCGCCAGGCGACCGGCTTTCACGCTGCGTGGCAGGCCGCGGGCAACCCGGCCGAGCTGCTTCCGCAAATCGGACGCAACCACTTCTCGGCGATCGACGGTTTCACCGATCCGGATAGCGTGCTTTGCCGCTGGCTCGCCGCCAGGCTGCACGCGACAGCCTGACGAGCGCTACTTCAGGAGCGGGTGGCCGCCGTCGCTGCCGCCGCAGGTCATGACCGTACGCTGCGCCGGCATCTTGCCGGTGCGCAGGCCGAACTGGGTGTTGTCGGCGTAGTAGAACGCCTCCGGCCGGAACCAGACCTTGAGCCGCTGCGGGTTGACCGCGGCGATCTTCGTCCATCGTTCCTGGTCATTGATCCCGTCCTTCAGCTCGAGATACGCGGTTGCGTAGACGAAGCCGCCCTGCTTGTTCGAGAACGGGCCGATGATGTCGGCGTAATAGGGAACGGCGACGGTCTCGTTCAGCGACGAGCCGTCGCCACCGACCGCTTCCGTGAACGTGAACTCGCCGTAGATCGCCGCCGTCGGCGTTCCGTGCAGGTTCTCGATTGCGACGTTGACCGCCAGCAGCGGCGTCTTGCAATCGCCTGTCGGCGGCACCATGGCGACGCTCGCGAGGTAGTAGCGGAACTGCGCGTTCATCGTCTTCGGAGATTTGCCGCGCGCGAGCTCGGCCATCTCCTCGGGGGTTTCGAAGATGCGCGGCTCGCCGCGTGGCCCGCCACGCAGCGCCTCGGTGGCGATCGCCTGGTCGGTCGTGTGCGTATAGGTCTGCGGGCCGGTCGGCATCTCGGTGTACTCGCGCCGCTCCTTCGGCGCTGCCGGACCGGCCTTGCGCGCTACGGGCGCCGCCTGCGCCTTCGTGGCCGGCGGCAACGGCTCGGCCTTCTTGCAGCCGGCGACGAGCAGCGCCGGCAGGACGAGCGTGAGGAAGAGGGTGCGCAAGACGTTCTCGGTGGTCTACGGTGGGATATCGACCGTGCCG
>DASXIP010000578.1:0-10736 GCA_036497875.1 Caldimonas sp. | reverse complement strand
TTCGCGCCGTCGAGAGCGCCTACCTCATGGAACGCGCGACGCTGCGGGCGAGGAAGCAACTGGCCGCGCTCGGAACTCCGACCCGGCACTGAGGAGGTCGCCGGCAAGCCGGCGCGCGAGCCGCGCCGCGGCAGCAAAGCTCGCCGGGTCCGCCTTGCCCGTGCCGGCGATGTCGAACGCGGTGCCATGGTCGGGGCTCGTGCGCACGAACGGCAGCCCGAGCGTGACGTTGACGCCGCGCTCGACGCCGAGGTACTTGACCGGGATCAGCCCGTGGTCGTGCGTCATCGCGACGACGACGTCGAATTCGCCCGGATGCTCCGGCGTGTTGCGCGCGCGCATGAAGACCGTGTCGGGCGCGTAGGGGCCGCTCGCGTCGATGCCTTCGCCGCGCGCCGCCTGCACCGCGGGCGCGATGATGCGCAGTTCCTCGTCGCCGAACAGGCCGCCTTCGCCAGCGTGCGGGTTGAGCCCGGCGACCGCCACCCGCGGCCGGGCGGTGCCGAGCCGGCGCGCCGCGGCATCGGCCATCCGGATCGTCTCGACGACAGCGTCGAACGTGATGGCGTCGATCGCCCGCCGCAGCGCCATGTGGATGGTGACGAGGACCGTCTTCAACTCGTCGTTGGCCAGCATCATGCGGACCGGCGGCAACGCACCGCCGTCGGCGGCGAGCGCCTGCAGCATCTCGGTGTGGCCCGGCCATGCGATGGCGGCGGCAGCGAATGCCTCCTTGTGGATCGGCGCAGTGACGAGCGCTGCCGCCTCGCCGGCGCGCACGAGCGTGACGGCGCGCTCGATCGAGCGCGCTGCGGCGGCGCCGGCGCGCGCGTCGACGGCGCCGAGCGGCGCCGCGAGAAGATCGATCGCGATGCCCTCGGCCTGCAGCACCGGGATGCAGCGCGGCGGCAGCGCCCGAACGTCGGCCGGGCCTTCGATCCGGGCCACCGGCAGCATCGCGCCGACGGCCGCGGCGGCGCGGCGCAAGACGCCGACATCGCCGACGACGAAAGCGTTCGCCGCCTCGTCGGTGCCGAACCAGGAGGCGACGATTTCCGGGCCGATGCCGCATGCATCGCCCATCGTCACGGCGAGCGGCGGGGCGAGCGGGGAAGCCATGCGTCGATTGTGAACGGCGGTGAAAAGCGGCGATGAGGGGCGACGCGAACCCATAATGGCCACTCACTCCCTGTCGAGCGATGCGCAAGGCCTGGCTCCTGTTCTCCCAGACCGTGACGATCGCGGTCGCGCTCCTCTTCGTCGTCGCCACGCTGAAGCCCGGTTGGCTGAAGCGCGAGCCGGATGCGGTCGCCACCGTCGCGCCGGCAGCGCCTGTCGTCACGCTGCCGGCGCCGGTGCACAGCGTCTCGATCATCGGCACCGGCACCGCGGCAGCGAGCTACGCCGAGGCCGCGAAGCGGGCGTCGCCCGCCGTCGTCAGCATCACGGCGAGCCGCACCGCGCGCCAGGTCGACCCCGCGTTCGGGCTCTTCTTCGGCAACCGCGCGCGCCAGCCCGAAGCGCGCCAGGTCGGCCTCGGCTCCGGCGTGATCGTCTCGCCCGAGGGCTACCTCCTCACCAACAACCATGTCATCGAGGGCGCCGACGACATCGAGGTCGAGCTCGGCGACGGCAGGAACGCCCGCGCGAAGACGATCGGCACCGACCCCGAGTCCGACATCGCCGTCCTCAGGATCGAGCTCGACAAGCTGCCGTCGATCGCCTTCGGCGACGTCGAGCATCTCCAGGTCGGCGACGTTGTCCTCGCGATCGGCAACCCGTTCGGCGTCGGCCAGACGGTGACGTCGGGAATCGTCAGCGCGCTCGGCCGCAACGCGCTCGGCATCAACACCTTCGAGAACTTCATCCAGACCGACGCCGCGATCAACCCCGGCAACTCGGGCGGCGCCCTGGTCGATGTCGCCGGCAACCTGCTCGGCATCAATACCGCGATCTTCTCGCGCACCGGCGGCAGCCTCGGCATCGGCTTCGCGATTCCGGTGAGCACCGCGCGCCAGGTGATGGAAAGCCTCATCAAGGAAGGCCGCGTCACGCGCGGCTGGATCGGCGTCGAGCCTCGCGACCTGACGCCGGAGATCGCCAAGACCCTCGACCTGCCGGTGAAGCAAGGCGTCCTCATCACCGGCGTGGTCCAGAACGGGCCGGCGAGCGAAGGCGGCCTCCGCCCAGGCGATGTCGTGCTGAAGGTCGCCGGCATCCAGGTCAGCAACACGCCACAGCTTCTGAACGCGGTCGCGGCGCTGAAGCCGCGCCAGACGGCGACCGTCAGCGTCCAGCGCGGCGCCAAGCCGCTCGACATCGAAGTGACCGTCGGCCAGCGGCCGCCGATGCGTCCGCAGCCCGTCGACCGCTAGTCGCTTGCAGAGCCAGCGACTGACTCCGGCGCCTGGGTGTTCCGGATGAAGATCTGCGCCGCCCAGATGCCGATCTCGTAGAGCAGGCACATCGGGATCGCCAGCGCGAGCTGCGAGACGACGTCCGGGGGAGTCAGGATCGCGGCGATGATGAAGGCGAGGACGATGAAGTAGGCGCGAAAGCTTTTCAGCTTCTCGATGCTGACGACGCCCAGGCGAGCCAGCACGACGACGGCGATCGGCACCTCGAACGCAGCGCCGAAGGCGATGAACATCGTCATCACGAAGCTGAGGTAGGCCTCGATGTCGGGCATCGCCGAGACGCTCTTCGGAGCGAAGCTCTGGATGAAGGTGAAGACCTTGCCGAAGACGAAGAAGTAGCAGAACGCGACACCGAGGAAGAACAGGATCGTGCTCGAGACGACCAGCGGCAGGACCATGCGCTTCTCGTGCATATAGAGGCCGGGTGCGACGAACGCCCAAGCTTGATAGAGGACGACCGGCAGCGCCATCAGGAACGCCGCCATCAGCGTGATCTTCATCGGCACCAAAAACGGCGAGATGACGTTGGTCGCGATCAGCGTGCCACCGGAAGGAAGGTGCGCGACAAGGGGCGCGGCGAGCAGGTCGTACAGGGCTGACGGCCCGGGATAGAAGAACAGGACCGCGGCACAAACGAGCACCGCGATCGCCGACCGGATCAGCCGGTCGCGCAACTCGACGAGATGCGAGACGAACGGCTGCTCGGTTCCGGCAAGCTCGTCCAGGTCCTTGTCGGCGCCGCCAGCCATCTAGACCGGCCGCGCGGCGGGCCGCCCGAAGGCCGGCCGCGCCCCCTGAAGCGAACGGCGTGGGCGTGAGGGGTTCATTGCGGGCGCGGCGGACGAAAGCGCGCCACCCGCGCGGCGCCCGACTGGGCGCGCGCGCGAACGCCGTTCTTCTGCTTGTACCACTGCGGCATCGCGCCGCGCTTGAGGCGCCAGTTCTTCTTCGGGTGCCGATAGGCCGGCGGCGGCGACGCCCACGGGCTGTCGCTGCCAAGCGGCGGCACGGTGTCTGCGGGCTGTTGCCATGCCGCGTTGAGGTCTGCGGCCGTCTGGTGAATCTCGCTCGAGACAGTCTTCTCGACGTTGCGCGCGGCGTCCTCGAACTCGGTCCTCATCTTCTTCAGCTCTTCGAGCTCGATCGAGCGGTTGACCTCGGCCTTGACGTCGGCGACATAGCGCTGCGCCTTGCCGAGCAGCGTGCCGACCGTGCGCGCGACGCGCGGCAGCTTCTCCGGCCCGATGACGACGAGCGCGACGGCGCTGATCAATGCCAGCTTGTCGAATCCGAAATCGATCATGGCGCGAACCGCGCGGAGCTCAGCTCCTGGTCGTCTTGGTCTCGACGTCGACGGTGCCCGGATCCGCCGTCCGCTCGGCGCCGACGCGCTGCTGCGGAGCCGCATCGGCGGGGCTGGCAGTGCCGTCGCGGACGCCGTCCTTGAAGCCCTTGACGGCGCCGCCGAGATCGCTTCCGATGTTCTTCAGCTTCTTGGTGCCGAAGATCAGCACGACGATGAGGAGCACGATCAACCAGTGCCAGACGCTGAACGAACCCATGATGGTTCTCCGATGAGGAAACTGGCGAAGATTCTAGGTCAGCCCTTCGCCCACGGGCGGGGACCGCCCATGACGTGAACGTGGAGGTGCTGCACCTCCTGTCGACCATCCTCGCCGGTGTTGACGAGGGTGCGAAAGCCGTTCGTGACGCCGTTCTCGCGCATCAGGCGCGGCGCCAGCGCCATCATCCGGCCGAGCATCGCCGTGTGCCGGTCGCCGACCTCGTAGAAGGTCGCGATGTGCTCCTTCGGGATCACCAGCACGTGCACCGGCGCCCACGGCGCAATGTCGTGGAAGACGAAGATCTCGTCGTCCTCGTACGCTTTCCTGCTCGGGATTTCGCCGGCGACGATCCGGCAGAAGATGCAGCTCGGGTCGGTCTTCATCGACGGCTCACATCGGCATCGGCGTGTTCGACGACAGGTTCAGCCAGCCGCGCGCGATGCGATAGAGGAACCAGAGCGAGACGAGTGCCCAGGCGATCCAGCCGGGCACCAGTAGAAACACCCAGAGCGGCGCGGTGACCAGATACAGGCCGCCGGCCCAGAGGACGCTACGAATGCGCCAGCTGAAGTGCGACTCCTGCCAGGTGCCGCGCGCGTCGTCGCGCTTGATCATGTCGAGAAGGAACGCGATCAGGAGCAGCAGGACGCTCGCCTGCACGCCGGGCAGTACTGCGCCGACCGCGACGACCGCATGCATGAAGTAGCTGATGTGGCCGATCGTCTTCAGCGACTGTTGCGATTGCCGCGAATCGGGGACCTCGACGACGTCGCTCATGTTCCGTCTGCCTCCCTGTTGCTCATCTTGCGGGCTGCGAATTCCTCGAGCCCCGACTGGCCTTCGCGCCGCTCGAGCTCGGCGAGGACGTCGCCGGGCGTCAGGCCGTGGCCGGCGAGGGCGATCATGGTGTGGAACCAGAGATCGGCGACCTCGGCGACGATCCGCTTCGGATCGCCGTCCTTGCACGCCATGACGACCTCGGTCGCTTCCTCGCCGATCTTCTTCAGAACCGCGTCGGCGCCCTTGTCGACCAGGCGCGCGACATAGCTCGTCGTCGGGTCGGCGCCGCGCCGCGCGGCGATCACACCGGCCAGCCTTGTCAGCGTCTCGTTGCCCTTGGCGGTCCGTTCGTCCATCGCGGCGCTATCTGTAGATGCGTTCCGGGTCTTTCAAGACCGGTTCGACCGCCCGCCACGCGCCGCCGTCGTAGCGCTGGAAGAAGCACGAGTGGCGGCCGGTGTGGCAGGCGATCGTCGGCTCGCCGGGCGCGCTGCCGGTCTGCTCGACCTTGAGGAGGACGACGTCGTTGTCGCAGTCGAGGCGAAGCTCCTTCACCTTCTGGACGTGGCCGCTCTCCTCGCCCTTTCGCCACAGCCGCCCGCGCGAGCGGCTCCAGTAGACGGCCTCGCCGAGCTCGGCCGTCCGCTCGAGCGCTTCGCGGTTCATGAACGCGAGCATCAGCACGTCGCCCGTCCCGACCTCCTGCGCGATCGTCGGAACGAGGCCGTCGGCATCCCATTTCACCTCGTCGAGCCAGCTCATTTCTTCAGTGTAGCGGCCGGGTCCGCGCCGACGCGGGTCGGCCCGACGAAGCCCTGCTCGGCGGCGAACCAGTCGAGCACCGGCAGCGTTCCCGGCAACACCGGCGCGACCGTCACCGGCAGCGACTGCCACGCCATCGCCTGCCCTTCGCGCATCTCGAACCTGCCGCGCCAGGCGAGCACCTTGCAGAAGTGCAGGCGAACGCGGGCATGGGCGTAGTCGACCCGCGTCGTGTTCCAGGGCCGGGCGTCGACGATGTCGATGCCGAGCTCCTCGTGGAGCTCGCGCGCGAGCGCCGCCGTGACCGATTCGCCGCGCTCGAGCTTGCCGCCCGGGAACTCCCACCAGCCGGCGTAGACCTTGCCGGCGGGACGCGAAGTGAGGAGGAAGCGCCGGTTGGCGTCGATCAGCACGCCGACCGCGACGTCGACGATCTCGCTCGCCGTCCGGCCGGCGTCGCTCAAGCGTGCCGCCCTGCGTAGTCCCTGGCGAACTGGTAGGCGACGCGCCCCGAGCGCGAGCCGCGCTCGAGCGCCCAGACGAGCGACTCCTGGCGCGCCGCCGCGATCTGTTTCGCGCCGACGCCGAAGCCGCGCAACCACTCGGCGACGATCGCGAGGTACCCGTCCTGCGTGAACGGATAAAAGCTCACCCACAGGCCGAAGCGTTCGGACAGCGAGATCTTCTCCTCGACGACTTCGCCCGGATGCACCTCACCGTCCTCGGTGTGACGGTAGCTGAGGTTCTCCTTCATGTACTCGGGAAGCAGATGGCGACGGTTGCTCGTCGCGTAGATCAGCACGTTCTCCGAGCTTTCCGAGACCGAGCCGTCGAGGATCGACTTCAGCGCCTTGTAGCCCGGCTCGCCTTCGTCGAAGCTCAAGTCGTCGCAGAAGACGATGAAGCGCTCGGGCCGCTCGGCGACGAGGTCGACGATATCGGGCAGATCGATGAGATCGGTCTTGTCGACCTCAATCAGGCGCAGGCCCTGCGGCGCGAACTCGTTCAGGCACGCCTTGATGAGCGAGCTCTTGCCGGTGCCGCGAGAGCCGGTCAGCAGCACGTTGTTGGCACCCTTGCCGGCGACGAACTGCTCGGTGTTCCGGACCAGCTTTTCCTTCTGCGCGTCGACCTCGACCAGCGACGCGAGCCGGATCGTCGCCACGTGGCGCACCGGCTCGAGCCTGCCGCCGCCGCGGCGGCGATAGCGAAACGCGGTCGACGCATTCCAGTCGGGCGGCGCGAGCGGATGCGGCAGCACCGCCTCGAGGCGGCCGACGAGCGCCTCGGCGCGCGCAATCAGATGCAGCAGCAGGGCAGGATCGATCGCCATCGCGAGCTAGGCGGCGCGCCGATTGCCGGCCGCGACGCGGTCACGGCCCGGCAGCGCTGCGACGGCACCGTCGGCAATCGGAAAGACGCGGTCGCTCGCGCCAGCGCGGATCGGATGCATGCCGGTGAAGGCGCCGAACGCGGGCAGCACGCCGACCTCGTCGCCGAGCCAGAAGCACGGCAGGCGCAGGTGGTCGAACGCGCGGCCGCCGATGCCGACACACGGATGCAGATGGCCGGCGAGCACGTAGCTGCCGCGGCGCGGGCGCGGATGGTGGCAGAGCGCGAAACCGTCGAGCTCGAACGGCTCGTCGACGACGCGGATGCCGAGCGACGGCGGCGGATCGCCGGCGCGATTGTCGTGGTTGCCGCGCACAAGGACTAGATCGAGCGCCACGTGGGCGCGCCGCCAGCGCGCCAGCGCACCGAGCGTCGCTGGCGCCTGCGCGTGTGCCGAATGGAGGAAATCGCCGAGGAAGACGATCCGGCGCGCGCGCCAGCTCGCGATCAGCAGCGACAGCGCGTCGAGCGTCTCCGTGGTGGTGCCGCGCGGCACCGGGACGCCGAGCGCGCGAAAGGTCACTGCCTTGCCGATGTGCGCGTCGGCGACGAGCAACGTTCGGCTGGCGGCGAGGAACGCCGCCTTCTCGGGCAGCAAGGTAAGCGGGCGGCCGGCGGCGGCGATCGTCGTCGTCACGGCCTTGTCCGCTCGGCTCAGGCGGCGAACAGGCGCAGCGCGACGTCGAGGTGCTCGGTCGGGCTCTTGCGAAAGCCCGAACGCGCGAAGCGCTGCAGGCGGCCGATCGCGAACGCGGTGAGCACCGACGCCTGCGCGTTCGCGTCGACTGTCGGCGTCGTCGACGCCTTGCCCTCGGCGTGCTGGCGCAGGCTCTGGCGCAACTGCGATTCGATCCGCTCGAAGAACTGGTTCATCCGCGCCGTCAGCCGATCGTTCTCGAACACCAGCGCGTCGCCGACCATGACGCGCGTCATGCCCGGATTCTTCTCGCCGAACTGGAGCAGCACGGCGAGCACGCGCTGCACCTGGACGCCGGCGTCGGCTTCGCGTTCGACGATCTGGTTGACGAGCGTGAAGACGCTTTGCTCGATGAACTCGATCAGCCCCTCGAACATTTGCGCCTTGCTCGCGAAGTGGCGGTAGAGAGCCGCTTCCGAGACGTCGAGCTTGGCGGCGAGCGCCGCCGTCGTGACACGCTCGGCGCCGGGCTCCTGCAGCATCGTCGCCAGCGTCTCGAGGATCTGGACGCGGCGCTCGCCGGGCCGCGGGCGCTTGCGCACAGGCAGGGCCGGGGTGACTGCGCGCGCGGCGCCGGGAACGATCGCCTCGTCGGGAAGCGGAGTTGCGCCGGCGCTCGCCTCTTCCTGGGCGTCGCCGGTGGTGCCGGCAGGCAGGTCGGAGGAAGGCGTCATCTAGAAACGTGCCAGGTGCCGGAGCGCGCCGATTTTGGCATAGAGGTAAGGCGGTTTCGGGCAGGCTCGGCGCATCGGCGATCGCGATCGCGCGCCCGCGTTCGCAAGATCGCGCCGGGTGCCGCGGAAGCGACCGCCGAGGTAGCGTTGCATCCAGACGGTGCGCATGCCGACGGCGCGCGCTGCCTTCAAATGCGCGAGCGTGTCCTCGACCAAGACGCAACGACTCGGCGGGACGGTCAGGCGCGCCGCGATCCGGCGCAGCATGCGCGGATCGGGCTTGGGCCTGAGCGCGCCGAACATCGTCATGTCCTCGATCGTGATGACCCCATCGACGTGGCGCAGCAGGCGCAACGTGGTGAGGACGCGCATGGCGTAGGCGCGCGGCGCGTTGGTGACGATGAACTTGCGGCCACCGAGGCGGGCCAGCGCGGCGCGGTCGTGCGCGCTCGTCCGCAGGCGCGTTTCGAGGCCGGGCAGCCGATGCGTCTCGGCCAGGAAGTGCGCAGCGCGAACGCCGTGGTGACGCACCAGGCCGAGCAACGTCGCACCATAGCGCAGCCAATAGCGCTCGCGCAACCGGCCCGCTTCGTCGGCGTCGACGCCGACATGCGCGACGACATAGTCGCCCATGGCGACGTGCAGCTCGCCGAACGCGGCGTGCGACGCGTCGTGCAGCGTGTTGTCGAGGTCGAACAACCAGACAGGGTGCTTCAACGCGAGCGGATCATCGTTCCGTACGCCTGCTCGGTGAGCACCTCGAGCAGCATCGCGTGCGGCACGCGGCCGTCGATGATGTGCACGGTGTTGACGCCGTTCTTGGCAGCGTCGAGCGCCGACTGGATCTTCGGCAGCATGCCGCCCGAGATCGTGCCGTCGGCGAACAGCTCGTCGATCTCGCGCGCCGAGAGATCGGTCAGGAGCTTGCCGGACTTGTCGAGCACGCCCGGCGTGTTGGTCAGCATCATCAGCTTTTCGGCCTTCAGCACCTCGGCCAGCTTGCCGGCGACGACGTCGGCGTTGATGTTGTAGTTCTCGTTGTCGGCGCCGAAGCCGAGTGGCGAGACGACCGGAATGAACTGGTCGTCCTGGAGCGCACGCACGACGCTCGGGTCGATCGACTCGATCTCGCCGACCAGGCCGACGTCGTGCTCCTTGCTCGGGTCCTGGAGGTCGAGCATGCGCAGCTTCTTGGCGCGGATCAGGCCGCCGTCGCGCCCGGTGAGGCCGACCGCCTTGCCGCCGGCGACGTTGATCAGGCCGACGACGTCCTGCTGGACCTGGCCGGCGAGCACCCACTCGACGACCTCCATCGTCTCGTCGTCGGTGACGCGCATGCCCTGGATGAAGGTGCCCTTCTTGCCGATCTTGGCGAGCGCCTCCTCGATCTGCGGGCCGCCGCCGTGGACGACGACCGGATTCATGCCGACCAGCTTCAGCAGCACGACGTCCTCGGCGAAGTCCTGCTGCAGGGCGGCGTCGGTCATGGCGTTGCCGCCGTACTTGATGACGATCGTCTTGCCGTGGAAGCGCCGGATGTACGGCAGCGCCTGGGCCAGGATCTCGGCCTTGTCGCGCGGCGCGATGTGCGTGAGGTCGTGCGTCTGGCCGGTGGCAGCGGCGGCGGCAGCAGGCTTAGAGGTCATGGGCACAGGAGTCCGGTGGCGGGCGGAATGCGGCCAGAATCCTAACCTTCGAAGAGGACCGAGACGATGCTTCGCAACGCTTTACTGACCTGCACGCGCACCGCGCTGGCACTCATGGTCGCCACCGGCGCGATCGGCGCTGCCGCGCAAGGGGCACCCGCCGCCGACTGGCCGAAGGGCCCGGTCCACATCGTCGTCCCGTACGGCCCGGGCTCGACGCCGGACATCATCGCCCGCATCGTCGGCGACAAGCTCGCCAAGCGGACGGGCCAGCCGATCATCGTCGACAACAAGCCAGGCGCGGCGGGCAACCTCGGCACCGACGCGATCGCCAAGGCAGCGCCCGACGGCCAGACGATCGGCGTCAGCATCGCCGGGCCGCTCGGCGTCAACGCGCTGCTGTTCAAGAAGATGCCGTACGACCCGGCAAAGGACCTCGAGCTCGTCAGCATCGTGGCGACGCAGCCGAGCGTCCTCGTCGTGCCGAGCACGCTCGGCGTCAACAGCACCGACGAGCTCGTCGCCCTGATGAAGAAGAACCCGGGCAAGTACAACTACGCGTCGATGGGCGCCGGCACGATCTCGCACCTGGCAATGGAAGCGCTCGCGACCAGGAGCGGCACGAGCGTCGTCCACGTTCCGTACGCGGGTTCCGGCCCGGCGGTCACGGCGCTCCTGTCCGGCAACGCCGACATCGCGGTCCTGCCCGCGGCGGCGGTGATGCCGCAGGTCAAGGCCGGCAAGGTCAAGGCGCTCGCGGTCGCGACAGGCAAGCGCTCGGGCGCGTTGCCCGAGCTGCCGAC
>DASXIP010000577.1:0-2177 GCA_036497875.1 Caldimonas sp. | reverse complement strand
AATCGTGATCGGCTGAGCGCTCGCGGGAACGTCGACGCGAAACGCGGCGGCGTCGATCGTCACGTTCGTCTCGAGCTGCGACAGCGCGAGCGTCAGGTCGAAGGCGTCGGTGACGCCGCCGGCGGCGTCGATACTGGTCAGACGAACTGATCGCGGCAATCCGTTCCGGCGATCGCGATACTCGGCGCGCCATGCCACCTGATTCCCGTCCCTGCGCTCCACCGCCGCAACCAGCTGCCAGGCCCGAGACGACGCCTCGCGGCGCAGGTAGATATTGTCGCTCCGGCCGTTTCGCGTCGCACGCAGGACGCGCCAGTCGTCGCCCGCGGCCACCAGTGCGCCCTCGACCTGATCGGGGACGCAGCCGGTCAGGAGCGTTCTCAGGTCGGCGGCGTCGAGCGGTACGCCCGCCGCCGCATCGAGCACGCGATCGGGCGCACCATGACGCAGCACGCGATCGTCGCGCGGCATCAGCACGGTCGCGTCGTCGTTGACGGCGACGAAGATGAACAGCGGCGCGCCAAACGGCGCCATCGCTTCGATGCGGGCCGAAGCCGGCCGCTCGACGCCGACCGTCAGCCGCGCGCGCAGCAGCTGACCATTCACCTTGCCGCTCGCGGCCACCTCGGCGGTGAGCGTACGCACGCTGCCGCACTCGCGTGTCGCCTCCGCGATGATCGCCGACTCGTCGCTGACGGGCGGACCTCCGGCCGGGAGTGACGGCAACTTCATCAGCGGCTCGCCGCACGAAGCCGTGGCCAACGCGAGCGCCATCAACAGCGCCCGCCGCCTCATTTCTTGAGTTTTTGCCGCGCCGACCGGATCTTCTTGTCGATGTCGGAACGATCGATGGAGTCGCCGTCGCCGGCGAGCGCGCGGGTCCAGGCGGCAATCGCCTCGTCGTAGCGGCCAAGCTTGAAGAGCACCTGACCGTAGTGCTCCTGAATCACCGAGTTGCTCTGGAGTTGATCGGCGGCGCGACGCAGATTGTCCGCGGCGAGGTCGAGCTTGTCGGACTTGAAGTACGCCCACCCGAGGCTGTCGAGAAACGAACCGTTGTCGGGTTCGATCTGCAGCGCTTTCTTCAGATACGAGACCGACTCGTCGAGGCGTTCACCGCGCTCGGCCAGCATGTAGCCGAGGTAATTCAAGGCAGTCGCGTTTTCGGGGTCGCGGGCGATGACTTGTCGAAACGACGCCTCGGCGTCAGCGTATTTCTTCTGCTTGTCGAACACCGTGCCCAGCTCGAAGGCCAGCGTGTTGTCGTTCGGAAACTTCGCCTGCGCGTCCTGAAGCACCTTGACCGCCTGCGCGCCCTTGTCGGCGTCAGAGTAGGACTGCGCGAGGACGATGTAGGCAATCGGCTCGTCTGCATGCTGCTTGACCGCGGCTTCGAGGAGGGCGATGCCCTGATCGGTTTTGCCGCTGTGTTGCAGCGCTTGTGCCTCGAGACGGGTCAGGCGGAGATCGCCTGGATTGTCAGCAAGTCCCGCTTTGGCGACTTCAATCGCTGCGGAGTACTTCTTCGCTGCGATGTTCGCCTCGGCCAGATAGCCGGCGATCGCCGGGTCTTTCGGCGCGAGTTTTCGCGCGTCTTCGAACGCTCCGATCGCCTTGTCGAACTGGCCGGTCTCCTGATAGGCAAACGCGAGATGCGGCAGCAAAAGACTGAGGTCGAAGGCGGGATCGGACTTGGCGCGATTGTCGGCCACGACCGGCGCCAGCGCATCGATGACCGCCTGATACTTGTGACGCTCCTCGAGCGCTTCGGCGAGCGCGTAGTAGCCCCAGGGACTCTTCGGGCTTTGCGACATCACCTGGCGCGCCGACGCTTCCGCCTCGTCGTAGGCGCCGAGCCGGCGCTGGGCCTGGGAAAGCAGGTAGAGCGCGCGTCCCCGCGTCTCGGTCGCGGGACCGCCCACGATTTCAGTCAGCGTGTCACGCGCCTTGCCGAGGTTGTCGCGGCCGCCGGCGTTCAGCAGCGCCGACGCGTAGCGGAACTTCAGCTCGACGCTGCGCGGCGATCGCTCGATGGCGCGGCCGTACGCTCCCGCGGCCTCCGACCAGCGATGTTCGCGTTCGTAAAAATCCGCCAGCGCCGGCAGCAGGCGCGGGTCCTCGCCGCTGCGCTGCTCGAGCATGGCGATGCCGTCGGGAAGGCGGCCGGCGCCGGCATA
>DASXIP010000576.1:0-6158 GCA_036497875.1 Caldimonas sp. | reverse complement strand
CAGCGACCGGTGTGGCTGCGAAATGCTGAGGCGTAGGTGTTGCGAGCGACCTCGGTGATGCGGGCAACGGTGTGGACGGTGTCGTCGCTGCGCATCTGGATGAGCAGATGCTTCCCATAGGGGCGCACGGTTGCCCGATCGTGGCCGGTGAGCGTGGCGAGTTGGCGCTGTAACTCAGTGGCCTTTCTTTGTACTTCGAGCGTTGGCATCCTTGTTGATAGCTCAAAGCCGGCGAATGTCTATTTGAACGGCTTGGGCACGTGGTTGCAGCGCATCGATCAGTTCGTCACCCACCACAACACGAACTCCCAGGCCTTTCGCTGGACCGCTACCGCTGACTCGATCCTCGAGAAGCTTCATCACGTTGCTCACGTATCAGCGGCACGGGACACTAGCGCAAAAGAAGATAAAGAATCGCGGCGGCGACGAGCGCGATGAGGATCCAGCCGAGCGCACCAGCAGGCTGGCGCACGCGCGCCGCGGCGGCGGCACGCGCCGCGACGACTTCGGGCGCCGCCTTGGCCTCGAGCTGCGCCTCGAAGGCGGCGAAGAAGTCCTCGGTGATCTTGCCGGCGGTGGCGTCGATCAGGCGCGAACCGATCTGCGCCATCTTGCCGCCGACGGTCGCGCGCGCGTCGTAGGCGAGCCGGGTCGCCTCGCCGGATGGCGTCAGCGCGACGTCGGCCGACCCTTTGCCGAAGCCGGCGACGCCGCCCTGGCCGTCGAAATTGATCGTGTAGCCCTTCGGCGGATCGACGTTGGTCAGCTTCAGGTTGCCCTTGAAGCGCGCGCTGACCGGCCCGACTTTCATCGCCACGACGGCGACGAAGGCGTCGTCGCCGACTCGCTCGAGCGACTCGCAACCGGCGATGCACGCCTTCAGCGTCGCGGGGTCGTTGAGCGCCGCCCAGGTGGCGTCGATCGTCGCCGGGATCAGTCGTTCGCCTTTCAGTTCCATGGTGTCGTCGACTCCTCAGCACGGCGTCGCGCGCGCGGTCAGCGCCGTCGCCAGATCCGCCAGGCTCGCCAGATTGTGGACCGGCAGGAAGCGATCGACGTGCGGCAGCAGCGCGCGCACGCCGCCGGCGCGCGGCTCGAAGCGATCGAAGCGCAGCAGCGGGTTGAGCCAGACGATCTGGCGCGCGAACAGGCGCAGCTGCGCGGCGGCGCGCGTCAGCTCGCCGTGCTCGTCGCGATCGAGCCCGTCGGTGACGAGGAGGAGCGCCGCGTTGGCGCCGAGCAGTCGCCTCGCCCAATGCCGGTTGAAGTCGTCGAGGCAGGACGCGATCCGCGTCCCGCCTTTCCAGTCCTGCACCTGTTCGCTCGCCAGCTCGAGAGCGAGGTCGGGGTCGCGGTGGCGCAGCGCCCGCGTGATGTTGGTCAGCCGAGTGCCGAAGGTGAGCGTATGGACCTTGAGGTAGCGCCGCGTCAGGCCGTGGACGTAATGGAGCATGAGGCGCGCGTAGCGGTCCATCGACCCCGAGACATCGAGCAGGACGACGATCGTCGGCAGCTCGCTCCGCGGCCGGCTGAAGCGCGGCACGAGCGTCTCCGGCTGGCGCGCCATTGCAAGCATCGTCGCCCGCAGGTCGATCCTGCCGCGCGTGCTCGTTTCGTGGCGCCGCCGACGCACCGGCGCGAACGGCAACGGGACTTCCTCGGCGAGCTTCTTGGCGAGCTCGAACTCGGCCGCGGTCATCGACTCGAAATCAGCGCGCTGCAGCCGCTCGCGGTCCGAAAACGCGAAGCTCGTCTCGAACTCGACCTGGTCGTCGGGATGCTGCGCCGGCCGGCCTGGATCGGCGGCCGGCGCTGCCAACGCATCGGCGAGCCGGTTCGGCCGCGTCTTCTTCGCCCGCTCGCCGCGGCCGGTGATCTTCGGCAACAGCTCGGCCATCATCCGCTCGAGCAGCTTGGGGTCGCGCCAGAACGCCGCGAAGACGTCGTCGAACAGCGCCTGCTGCTCGTGGCGATCGAGCATCACCGCCGAGAGCGCGGCATGGACGTCGTCGCGGCGGCCGAGGCCGACCGCCTCGATCGCCTCGAGCGCGGCGAGGACGCGGTCGGGGCCGACCGGGATGCCCGCGTTGCGAAGGACGCGAGCGAAGTGGACGACGTTGTCAGCGAACATCGGCGCGCGCCGCAGCTGCGCCTTCGCCGCGCACCGTCGCCTGCAGCTCGGCAAGCAGCCGGGTCATGTCGCCGCCCTGCATCTTGGCGATGTCGTCGCGGTGCTTGAGCAGCACGCCGAGCGTGTCGCGGACGTTCTCGGGCGCGAGGCTGATCGCGTTGAGGGCGACGAGCGCGTTCGTCCAGTCGATCGTCTCCGCGATCCCAGGTGCCTTGAAGAGATCGAGCGTGCGCATCCGCTGCACGAACGCGACCACCTGCGCATAGAGGCGCTCGGTCGCGCCCGGCGCCCGCATGCGGACGATCTCGATCTCGCGCGCCGCCTCGGGGTAGTCGACCCAGTGGTAGAGGCAGCGGCGCTTCAGCGCGTCGTGGATCTCGCGCGTGCGGTTGCTGGTGATGACGACGATCGGCGCCGCGCCCGCGGCCGCCTTGACGGTGCCGAGCTCGGGAATCGTCAACTGATTCTCGGCCAGGACCTCGAGCAGGAACGCATCGAACGGCTCGTCGGCGCGATCGAGCTCGTCGATCAGGAGCACCGGCGAGCGCTCCTGCGTCAGCGCCTGCAGGAGCGGCCGCTCGATCAGCATCTCGCGCGAATAGAGGCTCGCTAGCAGGCGCTCGCGCGCGGCCGCGTCGCCGAGCCCGTGCGCTGCCTCGGCGAGACGGATCTCCATCATCTGGCGGGCGACGTTCCACTCGTACGACGTCTGGGCGACGTCGAGCCCTTCATAGCACTGGACGCGCAAGAGGAGCGCGTTCATGGCGCGCGACAGCGCCTTGGCAAGCTCGGTCTTGCCGACGCCGGGCTCGCCCTCGACGAAGAGCTGCCGCCCGAGCGAGAGCGCGAGAAAGACCGCCGTCGCCAGCCGCCGGTCGGCAACGTACTGCTCGGCAGCGAGCGCATCGACGACGGCGTCGACCGATGCGGGCGGGGCGGCTGCGGCGGTGCTCATGGTGTCCGGGCCATGCTAACCGGCAGGCGCGCCGCGCGCCGCCGGTCGGCCTCTTCGCGTCAGCGCGCCAGTGCGGCGGCGACCGCGCGCGAGGCCATCACGCTGATCATCGCCGCGCGGTACTCGGCCGAGCCGTGCAGGTCGCCGTTGATTCCGGTCGTCGCCATCTTCACCGCCTTCGCCGCGTCAGGAGTAAAGCTCTTGGCGAGCGCGCTCTCGATCTCGGTGGCGCGAAACGCGTGGCCCTTCGCGCCGGTGACGCCGACCCGGACACCGTTCGCCGTCTGCGCAACGCAAACGCCGATCAGCGCGAAGCGCGACGCCGGCTGCCGGTACTTGACGTAGGCCGCCTTCTGGACCTGCGGGAACGAGACCGCGGTGATCAGCTCGCCGGCCTGCAACGCCGTCTCCCACAAGCCGGTGAAGAAGTCGTCGGCGGCGATGGTGCGCCGGTCGGTCTGGATCGTCGCGTTGAACGCAAGCACGCCGGCCGGATAGTCCGCCGCTGGGTCGGCGTTGGCGATCGAGCCTCCGATCGTCCCCATGTTGCGCACCATCGGATCGCCGATGCCGCCGGCGAGCTCGGCGATCGCCGGCGCGACGCGCCTGACGTCGGCGTTTCTCGCGACGCTCGAATGCGTCGCCATCGCGCCGATCGTCACGCCGTTGTTGTCGGCCCGGATCTGCTTCAGGTCGGCGATGCCGCCGAGGTCGACCAGCCGCTCGGACTGCGACAGGCGCAGCCGCATCGCCTGGATCAGGCTCTGGCCGCCGGCGAGATAGCGGACGTCGCCGCCCGACGCCGCGCTCTTGGCGGCATCGCGCGTTGCCGGCCGCTGGTAGTCGAATGCATACATTTTCGTTGCTCCTCGTTCGGTTCAGGCCGGCAGGCCCTTGGCGGCGCGCCAGATGCGCTCCGCCGTCGCCGGCATCGCCAGGTCGACGACGCCGAGCGCGTCGGTCAGCGCGTTGATGTAGGCCGGCGGCGAGCCGATCGCGCCCGCCTCGCCGCAGCCCTTGACGCCGAGCGGGTTGTGGCTGCACGGCGTGTTCGTCGTCGCGACCTTGAAGCTCGGGATGTCGACCGCGCGCGGCATCGCGTAATCCATGTACGAGCCGGTGACGAGCTGGCCCGACTCCGGGTCGTACATACAGCCTTCCATCATCGCCTGGCCGAGCCCCTGGGCGATGCCGCCATGGACCTGGCCTTCGACGATCATCGGGTTGACGATGTTGCCGAAGTCGTCGACGGCGACGAACTGCTCGACCTTCGCCTTGCCGGTGTCGGGATCGACCTCGACCTCGCAGATGTAGCTGCCTGCCGGATAGGTGAAGTTGGTGGGGTCGTAGAACGCGTTCTCGTTCAGCCCCGGCTCGAGCTTGTCGAGCGGGAAGTTGTGCGGCACGTACGCGGTGAGCGAGACATTGCCCCAGGCAATCTTCTTGTCGGTGCCGGCGACCTTGAACTCACCGTTCTCGAACTCGATGTCGCTGTCGGATGCCTCGAGCAGGTGGGCGGCGATCTTCTTGCCCTTGGCGATCACCTTGTCGACCGCCTTGACGATCGCCGTGCCGCCAACCGCGAGCGAGCGGCTGCCGTAGGTGCCCATGCCGAACGGAATGCGGCCGGTGTCGCCATGGACGATCTCGACGTTCTCGATCGGAATGCCGAGCCGACCGGCGACGACCTGCGCGAACGTCGTCTCGTGGCCCTGGCCGTGGCTGTGCGAGCCGGTGAAGACCGTCACCGTGCCGGTCGGATGGACGCGCACCTCGCCGGCCTCGAACAGACCCGCGCGCGCGCCGAGCGCACCGGCGATGTTCGACGGCGCGATGCCGCACGCCTCGATGTAGCAAGCGTAGCCGAGGCCGCGTTTCTTCCCTTTCGCCTCCGATGCCTTTCGGCGCGCCGCAAAACCCGCGACGTCCGCGATCTGCATCGCCTTGTCGAGGTGCGCCGCGTAGCCGCCGACGTCGTACGTCAGGCCGACCGGCGTCGCGTACGGAAAGCTGGTGATGAAGTTCTTGCGGCGGATCTCGGCCGGGTCCATCTTCATGTCGCGCGCTGCCTGCTCGACGATCCGCTCGACGACGTAGGTCGCCTCCGGACGGCCAGCGCCGCGATAGGCGTCGACCGGCGCGGTGTTGGTGAACACCGTCTTCACCTCGGCGTAGATCGCCGGCGTCTTGTACTGGCCGGCGAGCAGCGTCGCGTAAAGAATGGTCGGCACCGCCGACGCGAAGGTCGACAGGTACGCGCCCATGTTGGCGATCGTCTTGACGCGCAGCGCCAGGAAGTTGCCTTCCTTGTCGAGCGCGAGCTCGGCGGTCGTGACGTGGTCGCGACCGTGGGCGTCGGTTAGGAACGACTCGCTGCGCTCGGCCGTCCACTTGATCGGCCGGCCGACCCGCTTGCTCGCCCAGACCAGCGCGACGTCTTCCGGGTAGAGGAAGATCTTCGAGCCGAAGCCGCCGCCGACGTCGGGCGCGATCACGCGCACTTTCGATTCGGGCAGGCCAAGAACGAACGCGCACATCAGGAGCCGCTCGACGTGCGGGTTCTGGTTCGCGACGTACAGCGTGTAGCTCTCGTCGCTGCGGTTGTAGCTCGCGTTGGCGGCGCGCGGCTCGATCGCGTTCGGGATCAGGCGGTTGTTGACGAACGAGAGCTTGGTGACGTGCGCCGCCTTGGCGAACGCCGCCTCGACCGCGGCCTTGTCGCCGTGACCCCAGTCGTAGCAGGTGTTGTCGGGGACGTCGTCGTGGACCGCCGACCCGATCGAGCTGGCGGCGTTGATGTCGATCACCGGCGGCAGCTCGTCGTAGTCGACGCCGATCAGCTCGGCGGCATCCTTCGCCTGCAGCAGCGTCTCGGCGACGACGAGGGCGACCTGGTCGCCGACGTGGCGCACCTTGCCCTGCGCGAGCACCGGATGCGCGGGCTCCTTCATCGGCGAGCCGTCCTTGCTGTGGATCAGCCAGCCGCACGGCAGCCCGCCGACCTTCGCCTCGGCGAGGTCGGCGCCGGTGATGATGTCGACGACGCCGGGCGACTTTTTCGCTGCGGTGAGA
>DASXIP010000575.1:0-1640 GCA_036497875.1 Caldimonas sp. | reverse complement strand
ACTGATGGCCGGTGCGCCACGGCTCAAGCTGCGTACCCTGATCGAGACTACCGACCGCCTGCTCGACGCGCTGCGCGACGAGGAACTGGACTTCTTCGTCGGCGACGTACGTGTCGCCGATACGGACGCCGATCTCCAGGTCGAACCGTTGTACGCCTGCCGCTTTGGGTGGTTCGCCCGCCGCGACCATCCGCTGCACGGGCGGAGCGGGTTGTCGATCCGTGACGTGCTGCGCTACCCGCTCATCGCACCCGGCTTCATCGGCCCGGATGCGGAGCGGCTCTTCCTGCGCCTCTACGGGCTGACCGGTTCGATGCTCGACCGTTTCACGTTGCAATGCGCCGACGGCGAGACGGTGCGACCGGTGATGATGGCGACCGATGCCATCATGCCGGCGATCGAGCTGACCATGCTGGAGGAACTGCGTGCCGGCATCGTCATCGCGCTGGATGTGGTGCCGGCGCTCGACGCCGACCTCGTGCTCGGCATCGTGCAACGCGTTGGGCGCACCCAGGTGCCGGCGGCAGCGCGCGCCTTCGACTTCGTGCGCCAGTACTTCGTCTCGCTCGGGCGCTAGCCGCACTCGGCGGCCGCACTTCGACCGGTACGCCGCTCGGACGAGGAAGGCTCTCGAGAACCGGCCACGCTCGTGCGCGGCGCGGGCCTGTCAGGTAGGCCGTCATCATGTGCCGATCTCCTGCGTCGACTGCTTCAGCGAGACGCCCTTCGGCCGTTGCCGCACGACGGCGTGCTTCACGCACAGGCGGCGTGGCCAAGCGTGGCTTCCAGGAGGACCTGCGAACCGGCGTTGCACCGGTCGCAGTCTGTGACACCGTCGTAGCATCGGCGAAAACGAAGCACCGCCGCCGATTGAGCACAGCGAAGCCACCGCAGGATCCCGAGCTTCTGCGCCGCCTGCTGCGCGCGAAGGACCGCATGGACGCCGCCTCGCACGAAGCCTGGCCCGTCGAGCGCCTGGGACGCGTGAGCCATGTCTCCGAGGCGCACTTCGCGCGATCGTTCAGGCAAGCCTTCGGAGTGCCGCCGCATCGCTATCTGCTCACGCGGCGGATCGAGCGGGCGACGGCGCTGCTGCGCGACACCGATCTCGCCATCACCGAGATCGCGTTCCAGACCGGCTGGGAAAGCCTGGGCACGTTCGGGCGCACCTTTCGCGACGTCACCGGCGACAGCCCGAGCGCGGTCCGCGCCCGCGCGCGCCCAGCGGCGCACGGGCTCGCCCGCGTGCCGGCCTGCATCGTCAGCGCCGCGCAGCGTCCCGATCTCAAGACCGCAGTTTCGGAGAAGCGGCGCCGCGAGGCAGGAGCTACAAACGAATCTTCTGAACCACAGGAGATGCAATGAGCCAGGGGATCGACGTCGTCGGCGTCTACGTTCGCGATCAGGCCGAAGCGCTCGCGTTCTATGTCGGCAAGCTCGGCTTTCGCGTCCACACCGACGTCGGCAACGGCGACTATCGCTGGCTCACGGTGCAGCACCCGGAGCAGCCTTCGTTCCAGCTCGGCCTGTTCACGCCGGGGCCACCGGTGCTCGATGCGGCCACGGCGCAGATGGTGCGCGAAATCGTCGCCAAGGGCGCGATGCCGCCGCTCGTGCTCGTCGTCGACGACTGTCGCGCC
>DASXIP010000574.1:0-5447 GCA_036497875.1 Caldimonas sp. | reverse complement strand
CGCGGGCAGCGATGCGCCGGGCCAGATCCTGCGCGTACGGCGCGAAGATCAGCGGAACGAGGTACTCGTCGTAGAGCCTCGGGATCGACCCGGCGAAGGTCTTGTCGAGAGCGGACGTGCTCACGGCCGCAGGCGCCGCGGCCGACGTGCCGGGATCAGGTCGGAGCCGACTGGAAGTAGCGCGCCTCGAGCGTCTTCGCGCTGATGAGACGAAGCGCGACGAGCAGGCGCTCCCAGCGCGTCAGCGGCTGGATCGTGCCGCTCGGCAAGACCAGGACGGCGCCGAGGATCGGCTCGTCTTCAATGCGCGATTCCTGGTAGTCACGCATGCCCTTCGTCGCACTCATCGTTGTCTCCTGTGCATCGCTCCAGCGAGCTCTTTTTGCAATGTATCAGAGTGTGTCAAGTGTGTCGCTACCGGGCGTCCGGATCGCCTGAGCGGCGTTGCGCGGCGGCCCGGGTTCTCCCCCTGCCGCTCGCATTTGCCCGGCCGCGACACTACACCGATGCGAGCGTCGACGACCGTTTCTTCCGCGTGAGCGCGCTGCGTCTGGAGCGGGTCAGCAAGCTCTGGGGATCGACCAAGGCCGTCGACGAGGCGAGTTTCGCGACCCGCTCGGGCGCGCTCGTCGTCCTGCTCGGCCCCTCCGGCTGCGGCAAGTCGACGACGCTCAGGATGATCGCCGGCCTCGACACGCCTTCTGCCGGCCGCATCCTGGTCGACGAGCGCGACGTCACCCAGGCCGCACCCGCGACGCGCCGCATCTCAATGGTCTTCCAGTCGTATGCGCTGTTTCCGCACCTGAGCGTCGCCGAGAACATCCTGTTCGGCGTCAAGGTGCGGCGCGAGCCCGCGGCAGACCACGCCCGCCGCCTCGAGCGCGTCGCCACGCTGCTCGGCCTCGGCAGCTTGCTCGACCGCAAGCCCTCGCAGCTCTCCGGCGGACAGCAGCAGCGCGTCGCGCTTGGCCGCGCCATCATCGCCGAGACCAAGGTATGTTTGATGGACGAGCCGCTGTCGAACCTCGACGCGCAACTGCGCCAGGAGATGCGGCACGAGATCCGCGCCCTGCAGCAGCAGCTCGGCATGACGATGGTCTACGTCACGCACGACCAGACCGAGGCGATGAGCATGGCCGACCAGGTCGTCCTCCTGCACGCCGGTCGCATCGAGCAGGACGCCCGGCCGGCCGATCTGTACGCGAAGCCGGCGTCGGTGTTCGCGGCGCGCTTCATCGGCACGCCGCCGATGAACATCGTCGCTGCACCCGGGCGCCCGGACCTGAAGCTCGGCGTCCGGCCGGAGCACGTGCGCATCGTCGAGCACGGCGGCATCGAGACAGTCGTGCAGCGCGCCGAATACCTCGGCGCCGACACCGTCGTCACCTGCTCGACATCGGCGCTCGGCACACTCGCCGACACGCTCGCGGCGCGGCTGCCCGGCCGGCACGACCTCGCCGAGGGCACGCGCGTGCGCCTCGCCTGGGCTGCCGGCGACAGCCACCATTTCGACCGCGCGACGGGCTTGCGTCGCGACGACGTCGCTCCCGTTCCCGTTTGACATCGACCCGAGGAGACTGCATATGCACCCGAAGACACTGGCGGCGATCGCGTTGGCAGCGTTCGCGACCTGTGCCGCACTGCCAGCGGCCGCACAGAAGGTGACCGAGATCAATTTCTACTACCCGGTCGCGGTCGGCGGGCCGGTGACGAAGACGATCGATCAGATGGCGGCCGACTTCGGCAAGGAGAACCCCGACGTCAAGGTCAACCCGATCTACTCCGGGACCTACCAGGAGAGCATCGTCAAGGCGCTGACGGCGACCAAGAGCGGCAAGCCCCCGCAGCTCGCGGTGCTGCTGTCGACCGACATGTTCTCGCTGATCGACGAGGACGCGATCGTGCCGATCGACGACATCGCCAGTAGTGCCGACGACCGCAAGTGGCTCGACGGCTTCTACAAGGCGTTCATGATGAACAGCCGCACTGGCGGCAAGACGTGGGGCGTGCCGTTCCAGCGCTCGACGATCGTCCTCTACTGGAACAAGGACGCGTTCAAGGAGGCCGGCCTCGACCCCGAGAAGGGCCCGGCGAACTGGGATCAGATGGTCGAGTTCGCGAAGAAGCTGACCAAGCACGACGCCAGCGGCAACGTCACCCAATGGGGGCTGAAGATTCCGTCGTCGGGATTTCCGTATTGGCTGTTCCAGGGCCTGACGACGCCGAACGAGGTACTGCTCATGAACGAGGCCGGCACCGAGACCTACTTCGACAAGCCCGCCGTCGTCGAGGCGCTGCAGTTCTGGGTCGACCTCTCGGCCAAGCACAAGGTGATGCCAGCGGGCGTCATCGAATGGGGGACGACGCCGAAGGACTTCTTCGAAAAGAAGGCGGCGATGATCTGGACGACGACCGGCAATCTCACCAACATTCGAACCAACGCGGCGTTCCCGTTCGGCGTCGCGATACTGCCGGCGAAGAAGCATCCGGGCAGCCCGACCGGCGGCGGCAACTTCTACGTCTTCGCCAAGACGACGCCGGCCGAGCAGCAGGCGTCGCTGCGCTTCATCAAGTGGGCCACGGCGCCGCAGCGCGCCGCGCAGTGGAGCATCGCCACCGGCTACATCGCGGTCACGCCGGCGGCGTGGGAGACGCCCGAGATGAAGAAGTACGCGCAGGAGGTGCCGCAGGCGAAGGTCGCGCGCGATCAGCTCCAGTACTCGGTCGCCGAGCTCTCGACCCACGACAACCAGCGCGTCACGACTGCGCTCAACAACGGCCTGCAGGCCGCGCTCACCGGCTCGAAGCCGGCCGCCGAGGCAATGCGCGATTCGCAGCGCGAGGCGACGCGCCTGCTGAAGGACTACAAGCACTGAGCCTTGCAGCGCTTCCGCACCCAGGTCACGCCGTGGCTGCTGCTGCTGCCGGCGCTGGCGCTGCTCGCCGTCTTTACGCACTGGCCGGCGCTGGCGACGGTGTGGGACAGCTTCCAGTCGACACCAAGAAAGGGCCGGCCGGCTCACTTCATCGGCGCCGCCAACTACGTCGGCATGGTCGACGACGCAGTGTTCTGGCAAGCCCTCGTCAACAACGTCGTCTACGCGGTCGGCACGATCCCGCTGTCGATCGCGCTCGCGATTGCGATGGCGCTCTGGGTCGACCGCCGGCTCGCCGGCCGCGCGTTCTTGCGCCTCGCATACTTCACGCCGACGGTGCTGCCGATGATCGCCGTTGCCAACATCTGGCTCTTCTTCTACACGCCGCAATACGGCTTGCTCGAGCAGATCACGCATGGGCTCGGACTGGCGAGCCACAACTGGCTCGGTGACCGGCACACCGCGCTCGCGGCGCTGATCGTCGTCGCGGTCTGGAAGGAGGCCGGCTTCTTCATGATCTTCTACCTCGCCGCGCTGCAGCAGATCCCGGCGCAGCTCGCCGAGGCGGCGGCGCTCGAGGGCGCGTCGCGGGCGCAGTACTTCCGCCGCGTCCTCTTTCCGCTGCTGATGCCGACGACGCTGTTCGTTCTCGTCAACGCGCTGATCAACTCGGTGCGAATGGTCGACCACCTGTTCGTGATGACGCGCGGCGGCCCCGACAACGCGAGCACGCTTCTGCTCTACTACATCTACCAGGTCGGCTTCAGCTTCTGGGACACCGGCTATGCGGCGGCGCTGACGGTCGTCGTCCTCATCATCCTCGCGGCGGTCGCCTTCCTCCAGCTGCGCGTCCTCGATCCGCGCACGCACTACCGATGAGCGCGGCGTCCGACATAACCACGGTCTTTCGTCCCGGGGCCGGAGCGCGCGCCGTCGAGACCGCAGCGGCGTGGCTGCTCGGCCTCCTCTGGGTACTGCCGCTTGCCTATGCCGTCTGGACCGCGTTCCACCCGGCCGCGTACTCGACGCGGTTCGAGATCGGCGCCCCGCTCACCCTGCAGAACTTCGTCAATGCCTGGCATGCGGCGCCGTTCGCGCGCTACTTCCTCAACACCGCGCTGCTGGTGACGATGGTGCTGGCGGCGCAGCTCGTCTTCGGCACGTTGGCCGCGTATGCGCTGGCCAGGTTCGAGTTCCGCGGCCGCGATCTCGTGTTCGGCCTCGTGCTGCTGCAGCTGATGGTGATGCCCGACGTGCTGATCGTCGAGAACTACCGGACCGTGAACGCGATCGGCCTGCGCGACACCATCGTCGCCATCGGCTTGCCGTACTTCGCGTCGGCGTTCGGCATCTTCCTGCTGCGCCAGACCTTCAAGACCGTTCCCAAGGAGCTCGACGACGCCGCGCGCGTCGAGGGCGCGAGCGCGCTGCAAGTGCTGCTCAGGGTCTACGTGCCGCTCGCAAAGCCTGTCTACCTGGCCTACGCGCTCGTCTCCGTGAGCTATCACTGGAACAACTTCCTCTGGCCGCTGATCGTCGCCAACTCGGTCGAGACGCGGCCGCTCACCGTCGGGCTGCAGGTCTTCTCGTCGACCGACCAGGGCGTCGACTGGTCGATCATCACTGCCGCGACGCTGATGACCTCGGCGCCGCTCCTGGTCGGCTTCCTGCTCTTCCAGCGCCAGTTCGTCCAGTCGTTCATGCGCGCCGGGATCCGTTGACGCACACTCGGGCTCGAGGTCTCCCGATGAAGCTAGTCACCTGGAACGTCCAGTGGTGCCTCGGCTGCGACGGCCGCGTCGATCCCGAGCGCATCGTCGACGAGGCGCGCGCCTTCGCCGACTTCGACGTCCTTTGCCTGCAGGAGGTCGCGGCCAACTTCCAGGCACTGAAGGGCAGCCGCGGCGAGGACCAGTTCGCCGCGCTCGCCCTGGCGCTGCCCGGCTTCACCGCGGTCGAAGGCGTCGCCGTCGACACCGCGGCGGCCGACGGTACGAGGCGCCGGTTCGGCAACATGATCCTCAGCCGGCTGCCGGTCCGCTGGGCGCTGCGGCGCTTGCTGCCGTGGCCCGCCGATCCGGCGGTGCTCAGCATGTCGAGGATCGTCGTCGAGGCGCTCGTCGAGGCGCCGTTCGGGGCGCTGCGCGTCATGACGACGCACCTCGAGTATTACTCGCTGCCGCAGCGCGCGGCGCAGGTCGAGGCGCTGCGTACGCGCCATGCCGAAGCGTGCGGGCACGCGGTTGCAGGCCGCAAGGGCCGCGCTGCCGACGGCCCGTTCGAGGCCCAGCCGGAGAGCGTCTCGGCGATCCTGACCGGCGATTTCAACTTTCGCGCCAGCGACCCGCTGCACGCGCGACTCGCCGCGCCGTTCGATGACGCCGGCGTGCCCAGCCTCGAGGACACCTGGCAGCGGGTGCATCCCGGGCACGCGCAGCCGCCGACGCTCGGCGTCCACGATCGCGAGCAGTGGCCCGAGCCGTTCGCGTGCGACTTCATCTTCACGACCGGCGATCTGCGCGAGCGCGTCCGCGACGTTGCCGTCGACGGCGCCACGCAAGCGAGCGACCA
>DASXIP010000573.1:0-3336 GCA_036497875.1 Caldimonas sp. | reverse complement strand
TGCGAAACGGCGCATTCGCGCCGCGGCGATCGCGCCGCAGCCGAGCGCGAGAAGCGTACGCGGCAGCACCACCGCGCCGAGCAGCGTCAGCGCGATCAGATGGAGCCACGGCGCCGCCGGCGCACCGACGACGGTGTCGCCACGCGTCGCCCGCATCGCGGCGAAGGCAGCTTCGTCCGGCAACGCGATCGTCGCGAGCCGGGCCGCGGGGGCGAAGGCGGTCGTAACGACCGCATGCGCTGCGGGCACGTCGAGAAACGTGCTCTCCCAGACGACGCGGTAGTCGAGCACGAGGCCGCGCACGTAGATGCCGACGACGAAGCCGAGCGCAAGCGCCGCAGCGCCGGCGTGCAGCACGGTCTCGGCGCGCAGCGCGGCGAGTGCACCGCTGCGCTCGATCCAGAGCGATGCGAAGCGCCGAATCGCGGCCGCGCTGCCCGCTGCCGATGCGCGCGGCAACCGACGGCTGGTGCGCAGCAGCGCTTCCATCGCCCGCACGATCGTTCCGGGCTTGTTCGGCGCGCGCCGGACCAAACGCACCAACGGCCACACGAGCAGCGCCGCGTAGACGACGGCGTTCCACAGCAGCACGCCCCAGAGCGGCGGCGCCAGCAGGTTGATGCGCTGGGCGCTGCCGATGGCGTCGGCAGCGACGCCGAGCACGAACGCGACCAGCACGACGACCCGGATCCAGCCGCTTCGCCAGGTCGCCGCGCCGGCGATGCGCTCGAGCGCCGGCTCGCGCGGGCCGAGTCGCTGCAGCGCGTGACGGGCGCGGTCGGCGACGAAGACCTCGGCTGGCGCCTCGGACGTGACGGCTTCGAGCGCGACGCGGTCGGCCCAGGCGCGATCCTCGTCGCTCCAGGTCGGCGCCAGCGGGCGCGCCGTCTCGAACGCCTCGAGCCAGGTGACGTCGCGCGCGTGGCGCTCGTTCATGCGCGAGCGCCTTCGCTCAGGCCAGCGCGCGCGCGATCAGGATCTTCTGCACGTCGCTCGTTCCTTCGTAGATCTGGCAGACGCGAACGTCGCGCCAGATACGCTCGACCGGAAAATCGCTGACGTAGCCGTAGCCGCCGTGAATCTGGATTGCTTCGCTGCAAACGCGCTCGGCCATCTCGCTCGCCATCAGCTTGCCCATCGCCGCTTCCTTCAGGCAGGGTAGGCCGGCGTCCTTCAGGCTCGCCGCGTGGTGGACGAGTTGGCGCGCGGCCTCGATCCGCGTCGCCATCTCGGCGAGACGGAACTGCACCGCCTGGTGCTCGAAGATCGGCTTGCCGAAGGCGACGCGCTCCTTCGCGTACGCGAGCGCAGCGTCGAACGCGGCGCGCGCCATGCCGATCGACTGCGCGCCGATGCCGATCCGGCCGCCCTCGAGTCCCGACAGCGCGATCTTCAGCCCCTTCCCTTCTTCGCCGAGCAGGTTCGCTGCCGGGACACGGCAGCGCTCGAAGACGATCTGCGCCGTGTCGCTCGCGTGCTGGCCAGCCTTGTCCTCGAGGCGCGCGACCGTGTAGCCCGGCGTCGACGTCGGCACGACGAAGGCGCTGATGCCGCGCTTGCCAGCGCTCTTATCGGTCACCGCCATGACGATCGCGATGTCGCCGTTCTTGCCGCTGGTGATGAACTGCTTGACGCCGTCGAGGACGTAGCTGTCGCCGTCGCGAGCTGCCGTCGTGCGCAGGCCACTCGCCTCCGAGCCGACGTGTGGCTCGGTCAGGCAGAACGCGCCGAGCATCGCGCCGCGCGCGAGCGGCTTCAGCCACTCGTCCTTCTGCACGTCGTTCGCGTACGCCATCAGGATCGAGCAGACCGGGCAGTTGTTGACGCTGACGATCGTCGACGTCGCGCCGTCGCCCGCGGCGATCTCCTCGAGGATGACGGCGAGCGCGAGGTAGTCGAGGCCGGCGCCGTCGTATTCGGTCGGCACGGCGACGCCATAGCAGCCGAGCGCGGCGAGGCCTTGCAGCTCGCCCTTCGGGAAATGCACCTCGCGATCCCAACGCGCGGCGTTTGGCGCGATGCGGTCCTGCACGTAGCCGCGGACTGCGTCTTGCACCGCGCGATGGTCGTCGTCGAGGATCATCGCGTCGCCCCGTGCGCCGGCGCGCGAACGAGCAGCGTGCCGGTGCCTTCGAGGAGCAGCCGCTCGCGCGAGCGCGCGTCGCCGACAAGGCGCGTCAGCCAGCCGGCGAGGCTCTCCTTCCATTCGATCGCGATGACGGTCCAGCGCAGCTCGATGTCCTCGTCGGCGTAGACCGGGCCGCGAAACTTGAGCTCGAAGCCGAGACCGAGGCCGAGCCGCGGCCGACCATCGGCGGCGGGCTGCGCAAAGTGCGTCGCGGTCATCGCCATGAAGACGCTGCCGAGCTGCGTCCCCGACGCGATCAGGCCACGGTAGCCGGCGGCGCGCGCCGCGACGACGTGATGGTGGAGCGGGTTGTGGTCGTCGACCGACGTCGCGAAGGCGCGAATCTGCGCGTCGGTGAAGCGCGCGCGCAGCGTGAACGTCTCGCCGACGGCCGCGAGTGCGATGGCTGGGCCGTCGGCGTTGACAACGGCCGCCATCAGGCGCGCTCGATCAGCACCAGCCGCACGGCGAGCCAGGCGAAGAGGCTGGCGCCGGCGAGGTGCAGGCCGCGACGGAGCGACGTGCGAGCACGCCAGCGGCCGAGTGGCGCGACGAGCAGCACGAACGCGGCCAGGAAGACACCGCCCTGGACGACGAACCAGACACCGAGAAAGAGGAACGCGAGCAGCTTCTGCGGCGCGTCAGCAGCGATGAACTGCGGCAGCAGCGCGAGGAAGAAGAGCGCCACTTTCGGATTGAGGACGTTGGTCAGCAGGCCCTGCACGAAGAGGCGCGCCGCGCCGGGACTCGCGGCGCGCGACGCGTCGACGACGACGGCCGCTCCTGGACGCATGCCCTCGCGCAGCATGCCGAACGCGAGCCAGAGCAGGTACGCGGCGCCGGCCCACTTCACGGCCGCGAAGGCGGCGCTCGACGCCGCGAGGAGCGCCGCCAGACCGAACGCCGCGACCACGGTGTGGACGATGCACCCGCAGGCGACGCCGAAGGCTGCAGCGATGCCGCCAGCGACGCCGTGGCGCAGCGTTCGTGTCAGCACCAGCATCATGTCGACCCCCGGCGTCGCGTTGACGACAAACACGGTCGCTGCGAAGACGCCGAGCGAGTGGGTGCCGAGCACGGCGCTTCCTGCCTCGCCGTCGCGGTCAGAGCATTTCCACCGCAAGTGCGGTCGCCTCGCCGCCGCCGATGCAGAGCGCGGCGACGCCTTTCTTTTTGCCGTGCTTCCTGAGCGCGCCGAGCAGAGTGAC
>DASXIP010000572.1:0-4916 GCA_036497875.1 Caldimonas sp. | reverse complement strand
CATGTCGATCGCTTGCGGATCGCGCGCCTCGTGGGCGAGGACGAGCCCGGTCGCGGCGTCGACCAGCGCGCAGCCGAGCAGGCCGTCGAGCTTGCGCAGGCTGGCGAGCGCCTGGCGGCCCCGCGCCGCGTCGAGGACGCCTTGGCCGGTCGTCGCGGCGACGGCGGCAGCGGTCGCCTCGGCCTCGGCCTGCTTCGCACCGGCGATCGCTTTGGAATCGAGCTCGCCGACCTTGATCGGAAAGTCGCTCGTGCCGAGCATCGGCGAGACCGCCGCCGGGTCCCAGCCCGGCTCCAGCTTGGCCTCGTTCCAGACGTTGAGCATCGCGTTCCAGACCGACGATGCGCCCGTCATGGGCTCGCTGACGATGTGCACGTGCAAGCGCTCGGGCCAGGCGATCGCGTGCACCTTGTCGTCGATCCAGCTGGCGTTCGGCGGCAGCTGGAAGAGCAGGTGTGCGCAGCGCCACGTGGGGAGGCTGGTCGCATGACGGAGCGACGCCAGCAACGCATCGATTGCGTGTGGCTGCATCGGGCCGATGATGACCGCGGTCATCTGGCTGCGCTCCATCAGCGCGACCGGGATCTCGGCATTCTCCGGGCCCGGTGCACGGACGTCGGCGTGGAAGATGCGCAGGGTGTCTTCGTTGCGGCGCACGAGCATCGTCCGCTCGATCATCGCGATCGTGCGCAGCGTCGTGTGCTCGCGCAGGTGGAGTTTCTCGATCGGCCGGCCGCCGGCGTCGGAAAGCGCCTTGACGACCGACGAAGCCCAGACGCCGACCGGGTCGAGCAAGGTGATCATCGACGTCGCCGTCTCGAGATCGGCGCGCGTCGTCGCGAAGTGGTCGCGGATCGCCTGCGCCGGCGAGCCGGTGACGACGAGGTCGCTGACGTGGCGGTCGATGATCTGACCGCGCTCGTTGACCTCGGTGGCGATGCTCTCCATGATCGCCGTGGCGGCGAAGTCGGGGCTGCTGTTGACGACCTGGGTCTCTTCGAAGTCGGCCTTCGCCTTCGCGTCGCGCGACCCCCGCAAGTCTCCGAAGAGCGATGTCAGCATGGCTGCTCCTGTGCCGAACGGCGCCGCTCATGGCACCGTCCGCTGCCCGGGAGTCTAGGCGCGGCTGCCTTCTACGTTTTGTTACAGCCGACACACGGCAGAAGCGGGCCGATGGCCGGCCGGCCCACTCGGCGCGGCGCGCACGAGACGCATCAGAGCTTCTTGACGCGACCCGAGCCGGCGATCGCCACGTGTGGCGTTGCCGCGCCGCTGTAGTAGATGTCGCCGCTGCCCGCGATCGACGCCTTCAGCGCGTTGTCGGCGTGGACGCGGGCGTCGCCGCTGCCGGCCATCGCCACCGTGACGTCGCCGGCAGCGAGCCGTTCGGCGTCGCAACGGCCGCTGCCGCCGATGTTCACTGCAAGGTTTCGCGCCTGGCCGTCGGCGCGAAAGCTGCCGCTGCCGCCGATCGAGACCGCGAGTTCGCCGACGTCGAGGCCGCCGAGGCCGATCGAGCCCGAGCCGCCGATCGCGGCGCGGAGCTTCGCCGTCTTGATCGACTTGCCGTCGATGCTTCCCGAGCCGCCAAGCGCCAGCCGCTCGAGGCGGACGACGTCGACCGTGACGACGATCGGCGTGCGCGGCTCGACGCGCGCGTTCTTGACGAAGTCGATCTGCAGGGTCCGCTCATCGCCGCTGCCGCGCACGTTCGTCTCGATCAGCGGCAGGACGTTGTCGTCGGCAACGATCTCGACCGCTTCCCGGCTCCCTTGGCGCAGGACGACGGCGAATGAGCCGCCAACGGCGACGCCGACGAAGGCGCCGACGTCGCGGTGCTCGGTCTTGGCAACTCCCGACCCGCGCACGAAGTCGGCAGCCAACGCCCATGGCGATGCGCCGACGAGGGCGAGCGCGGCGACGGCGAGGAAGGGACGGCGGGTCCAAGTCATCGTGTGCTCCTGAGCGGACAACAGGCGCCATGATCGGTCGCACCGGAGCGTGTGGCCAGTGCCGCGCGACGGGCTGCGCCGGCGACGGGCCGCACTGCGGCAGCGCGCGACGAACGGATCAGCCCTCCGGCCGAGCCGCCGTGCCGCCCCGTCTACGATAGAGGTTTGCCGCCCACCGCGCAGCTTCGCGACCGATTGCCTTTGTCCCTTTGTCCGCATGAGTACTCTCGCAGCCCAGTTGTCGCCCTCGCGTCGAAGCGACGCTGCCGTGATGGGGCTGGTCGGCCTCGCGCACTGCATCAGCCATTTCAGCCAGTTGTTGCTGCCGCCGCTGTTCCCATGGCTGAAGGACGCGTTCCACGCCAGCTATGCGGAGCTCGGCTTGCTGCTGACGGTGTTCTTCGTCGTCTCGTGCTCGGTGCAGGCGCTGTCGGGCTTCGTCGTCGACCGCTTTGGCCCGCGGCCGATCCTGTTCGGTGGCATCACCCTGCTCGCCGCCGCGGCGTTCGGGTTCGCGGGCAGCACGAGCTACGCGATGCTGGTCGGCTTCGCGATCGTTGCCGGTGTCGGCAACGGCGTCTTCCATCCGGTCGACTACACGCTGCTCAATCGCAAGATCCACGCGTCGCGGCTCGGCCATGCGTTCAGCGTTCACGGCATCACCGGCAGCCTCGGCTGGGCGCTCGCGCCGGCAATGTTGGTGCCGATCGCGCTCGCGTTCTCGTGGCGCGTCGCGCTCGCCTCGGCCGGCGTGCTGGCGCTCGTCGTCCTTGTCGTCCTCATCGTCAACCGGTCCCGGCTGACGATCGACATGACGAGCGCTGCCGCGCCGAAGGTGGCAAAAGCGCGGGCCGCGGGTGCGGCGAGCTTCGGCTTTCTCGCCATCCCCGCAGTGTGGATGTGCTTCGGCTTCTTCTTTCTCTATGCGGTCGTGCTCGGCGGCATCCAGGCGTTCGCTCCCGAGGCGGCGCGCTTGCTGCACGCGGTGCCGACGCGCTGGGCGGCGATGTGCCTCACCTTTTACATGGTCGCGAGCGCGGGCGGCATGGTGATCGGCGGCTTTCTCGCTGTCGACCCGTCGCGCTGCGAGAGGATCGTCGCGGTCGGCTTCTCGGTCGCGGCGGTGATCGCGCTCACGATCGGCTATGCGCCGGTCGCGCCGTTCGCGGTGCCCGTCCTGTTCGCGCTGATGGGCGCGGCCGCCGGCATGGCGGGGCCGTCGCGGGACCTCATCGTCAAGCGCGCTGCGCCCGAGAACGCGACCGGTCGGGTCTACGGCGTCGTCTACTCCGGCCTCGACATCGGCCAGGCGTTCGCGCCGCTCGTCTTCGGACCGCTGCTCGACATGCACCGGCCCGCCGATGTCTGGCTCGGCATCGCGATTGCGCAGGCTCTCCTGATCACGACCGCGGTCAACGTCCACAAGGCCAGGCGCACGGCGCTTGCGCCGGCCGTCGCCTAGCGCCGACGCCGCGCTAACGCGGCCGACCGCGGCTCACACGCACGAGCGGTGCCGCTCGATGCACGTCCGCAGGACCTCGTCTTGGGGGCGCTTCCACCAGTTCTCGCTCGAGAAGATCTCGACTTCGCCGTAGCCGGCGAATCCGGCGCTCTCGAGCCAGCCGCGGATGCGCGGGATGTCGATCACGCCGTCGCCCATCATGCCGCGGTCGTTGAGCAGGTCCTTCGTCGGAACCAGCCAGTCGCAGACATGGAAGGCGAGCAGGCGATCGCGGCCAGCGCGCGCGATCTGCGCCTCGAGCTTGGGGTCCCACCAGACGTGGTAGACGTCGACGGCGACGCCGAGGGCGGCCCCACGCGATCGCTCGACGCCGTGGGCCGCGTCTGGCGTCGGGTCGATCGCGTCGCAGAGGTCGAGCGCCTGCTCGAGCGTGTTGACGCACGCGCGGTCGGCGGCGTACATCGGATGCAGCGGCTCGATCGCGAGCGGCATGCCGGCGGCGCGCGCGTGCTCGAGCGTCGCCGCGATGCCGTCGCGGACATCGGTGCGCGCCGCGAACAAGTCCTTCGACTGCGGCGCTCCTTCGAGCGCCCCGGGCAGGCCGCCGACGACGAGGACGAGGCATGCCGCGTCGAGCGCATGCGCCTCGTCTATCGCGTGCCGGTTGTCGTCGAGCGCGCGCTTTTTTCCCGCGGCGTCCATCGCCGGGAACATGCCGCCGCGGCAGTAGCCCGAGAGCGCAAGGCCATGCTCGCGGACGAGCTCGACCGTGCGCTCGAGGCCGATCGCGTGGACCTGGTCGCGCCACGGCGAGATCGCGCGAATGCCGTGGCGGGCGCACGCCGCGATGATGTGGTCCAGCGTGCCGGCGCCACGCAGCGTCGCGGTGTTGATCGAGAGCCAGCGGTGGTCGGCCGAGAAGTCGCGCACGCCTCGAACCTCGCTCAGCCGTCGATGCCGTGCAGCGCCAGCAGCTGGCGCATGCGCGCCGTCGCCAGGTCCGGCCGCTCGAGCAGCGCCGCCGCGTCGGCGAGCCGGAACGTATCGGCGAAATGGAGCAGCGAGCGCGCGCTCTGCTGGCCGCCGACCATCGTGAAATGTCGCTGGTGGCCGTTCAACCAGGCGAGAAAGACGATGCCGGTCTTGTAGAAGCGCGTCGGCACCTGGAAGATGTGGCGCGACAGCGGCACCGTCGGCGCGAGGACGGCGTGAAAGCGGTCGACGTCGCCGGCGGCGAGCGCGGCGAGCGCGGCGCTCGCCGCCGGCGCGATCGCGTCGAAGATGCCGAGCAGCGCATCGCTGTGCTGCTGATTTGAAGCCGCGCCGACGCCGTCGCCGGCGATCAGCTCGGCGTAGTCGAAGTCGTCGCCGGTGTACATGCGGACGCCCTCGGGCAGACGACGACGCATCGCGATCTCGCGGTCCTTGTCGAGCAGCGAGATCTTGATGCCGTCGACCTTGCCCGGATTGGCGGCGATGACGCCGAGCGCGACGTCCATCGC
>DASXIP010000571.1:0-2246 GCA_036497875.1 Caldimonas sp. | reverse complement strand
ACGAACGGCGCGTCGCTAAAATTTCCCGATTGGAAGATGAAACATGACCGAACAGGAACGCATGGCGCGACCGCTCTCGGAAGTGGATCCCGAGATCGCCGACGCCATCCGGCATGAAACCGAGCGCCAGAATTCGCACCTGGAACTGATCGCCAGCGAGAACTTCACCTCCCAGGCGATCCTCGAAGCGACCGGGAGCGTATTCACCAACAAGTACGCGGAAGGCTATCCCGGCAAGCGCTACTACGGCGGCTGCGAGTTCGTCGACATGGTCGAGCAGCTGGCGATCGATCGCTGCAAGCAGCTGTTCGGCGCCGAATACGCCAATGTCCAGGCGAACTCGGGCTCGCAGGCCAACCAGTCGGTCTTCTTCGGCCTGATCCAGCCCGGCGACACGATCATTGGAATGAGCCTGGCCGAAGGCGGCCACCTCACCCACGGCATGGCGCTCAACATGAGCGGCAAGTGGTTCAAGGTCGTGAGCTACGGCCTGACCGCCGCCGAGGAGATCGACTACGACGCGATGGCGCGCCTCGCGCATGAGACCCGGCCGAAGCTGATCATCGCCGGTGCGTCGGCGTACAGCCTGCGGATCGACTTCGCCCGCTTCGCCAGGGTCGCCAAGGACGTCGGCGCCTGGTTCATGGTCGACATGGCGCACTACGCCGGCTTGATCGCCGCGGGCCTGTACCCCAACCCGCTGCCGCACGCCCACGTCGTGACGTCGACGACGCACAAGAGCCTGCGCGGGCCACGCGGCGGCATCGTCCTGACCAACGACGCCGAAGTCGCCAAGAAGATCAACAGCGCGATCTTCCCAGGGCTGCAGGGCGGCCCGCTGATGCACGTGATCGCGGCGAAGGCGGTGGCGTTCAAGGAGGCGCTCGCGCCGGAGTTCAAGGCCTATCAGCAGCAGGTCATGAAGAACGCCGTCGTCCTCGCCGAGACACTGACCGAGCGGGGGCTGCGCATCGTCAGCGGCCGCACCGAGAGCCACGTCATGCTCGTCGACCTGCGTCCGAAAGGGATGACCGGGAAGGACGCCGAGGCCGTCCTGCAATCGGCGCACATGACGTGCAACAAGAACGGTATCCCGAACGATCCGCAAAAGCCAATGGTGACGAGCGGCATCCGCCTCGGCACCCCGGCGCTGACGACGCGCGGCTTCGGCGAGGGCGAGACGCGCCAGACCGCGAATCTCATCGCCGATATGCTCGACCGACCGCACGACGACGCCAACCTCGCGACGGTACGCAGCAAGGTCGCGACCCTGACGAGGGACTTCCCCGTCTACCGCTGATGCGCTGCCCGTTCTGCAGCCACGAAGACACGCAGGTCGTCGAGACGCGCGACTCCGACGAAGGCGACGTCGTCCGCCGCCGCCGCCGCTGCCAGAGTTGCGACAAGCGTTTCACGACCTACGAGCACGCCGAGATCGCGCTGCCTTCGGTCGTCAAAAAGGACGGCACCCGGGCCGAGTTCGTCGCCGCCAAGGTGCGGGCGTCGATGACGCTCGCACTGCGCAAGCGCCCGGTGAGCATCGAGCAGATCGACGCCGCGATCGAACGCATCCAGGACAAGCTTCTCAATAGCGGTGCGAAGGAAGTGCTCTCCGCCAAGGTCGGCGAGCACGTGATGCGCGAGCTCAAGCGGATCGACAAGGTCGCCTACGTGCGGTTCGCGTCGGTCTACCGCAGCTTCGAGGACGTCGACGAGTTCCGTCAACTGATCCGCGACATCTAGCGTGGCACTGACCGGCGTTCTGCCGGTCACACCCCTCCGACGGCCCCCGCTCGCGACCTCCGCTGTTGCAAGGCCACCTGCGGCTCGCCGGCAACGTCGCGCGCGAGCGCTCGGAAGCAGTCGCGCTCGTTCGCAGCGATCGACGGCGCGCCCGGGGCGCGGACCTGCGCCGCGATTGCGAGCGCCGTCGAAGTCGTCGATGCCGCGTCGGGCACGGCGCACACGACCCAGCGCGTCGAGCGAATCGTCGACAACAGCGCGATGCCGACGTCAAGGCGACGTCCATCGCGGTGCGTTGGTCCGACCGCAGCGGCACGCCACGCGCGGCCGTTCTTCATGGATTCATCGCCGCGCACGATCCGGCGTACGCCGGATCGCTTGCCATCGATGGCGGCATCGTCGCCGCCGCGACGCGCGGCCTCGGCGATCGCAGGCCGGGCCTGCCGCTCACTGCCAGGACCCTCGACGGCGGTCGGAGCGCCTGGAAGCCGATCGAGAACGGC
>DASXIP010000570.1:0-2126 GCA_036497875.1 Caldimonas sp. | reverse complement strand
GACGCGGCGTTCGCGACCGAGGGCAACTTCAACAACGACATTGGTCTGCCACTGACGCTGCTGCGGCTGCGCAACGGCTGCCGCGCAGCGGTCGTCGAGCTCGGCATGAACCACGCCGGCGAAATCGCGCGGCTGGCGCAGATCGCGGCACCGACGATCGCGGTCGTCAACAACGCCCAGCGCGAGCACCTCGAGTTCATGGCCAGCGTCGACGCGGTGGCGCGCGAGAACGGCGCCGCGATCGCCGCGCTCGCCGCCGACGGCGTCGCTGTCTTTCCCGCCGACGATGCGCACGCGGCGACCTGGCGAGCAATCGCCGGCGATCGCCGCATCGTCGGCTTCGCGCTCGACGCGCCCGCCGACGTCTGCGGCAGCGCGACCTGGCACAGCGACCACTCGCTCGTCGAGATGCGGACGCCGGCCGGCGCTGCGACCTTTGCGCTGCACGTCGCCGGCACGCACAACGTTCGCAACGCGCTCGCCGCGAGCGCCGCGGCGATCGCCGCCGGCTGCCCGCTCGATGCGATCGTGCGCGGGCTCGAATCGTTCCGGGCCGTCCGCGGCCGCTCGCAGACCAGGCGGATCGAGCGTGACGGCGCCGCGGTCACGCTCGTCGACGATAGCTACAACGCGAATCCCGACTCGGTGCGCGCAGCGATCGACGTCCTCGCCGCGCTGTCGGCGCCGCGCTGGCTCGTCCTCGGCGACATGGGCGAGGTCGGCGGCCAGGGGCCGGCGTTTCACCGCGAAGTCGGCGCCTATGCGCGCGAGCGCGGCATCGAGTCGCTTTGGGCGGCAGGCGCCGAGAGCGCGAACACAGTGGCCGAGTTTGCGGGCGCGCGCGCGTTCGCGACCGCCGAGGCGTTGATCGCCGCCGTCGCCACCGCGCCGGCCGCGGCCTCGATCCTCGTCAAGGGATCGCGCTTCATGCGCATGGAGCGCGTCGTCGCCGCGCTCGCCGGCGAGACCCCGGGAGACGCTCATGCCTGAGCGGGCGTTCGAATGGAGCGGCGATGCTCTTTAGCCTCTCGCAATGGCTGCGCGCGGTCTCTCCCGAGTTCGGCTTCATGCGCGTCTTCGAGTACATCACCTTCCGCGCGGTGATGGCAGCGATGACGTCGCTCGTGATCGGCCTCGTCCTCGGGCCGTGGGTGATCCGCCGCCTCGCGTCGCTGAAGATCGGCCAGCCGATCCGCTCGTACGGGATCGAGTCCCATCATGTAAAGACCGGGACGCCGACCATGGGCGGCGTCCTCATCCTGCTCGGCATCGGCGTCTCGACGCTGCTCTGGTTCGATTGGTCGAACCGGTTCGTCTGGATCGTCATGGTCGTGACGGTCGGCTTCGGCGCGATCGGCTGGGTCGACGACTGGCGAAAGGTCGTGCAGAAGAACCCCGAAGGTATGCGCTCGGGCGAGAAGTACTTCTGGCAGTCGCTGATCGGCATCGTCGCCGCGCTCTATCTCGCGTTCTCGGTCAGCGAGACCTCGAACCTGCGCGTGCTCGAGCTCTTCCTGCGCTGGGTGCAGAGCGGCTTCTCGAACGACCTGCCGCCCAAGGCTGACCTGATCGTGCCCTTCTTCAAGACGGTCAGCTATCCGCTCGGCGTATTCGGCTTCATCGCGCTGACCTACTTCGTCATCGTCGGCGCGAGCAACGCCGTCAACCTGACTGACGGCCTCGACGGCCTCGCGATCATGCCGGTCGTGATGGTCGGCTCGGCGCTCGGTGTGTTCGCGTACATCACCGGCAGCTCGGTCTATTCGCGCTACCTGCTCTTCCCGTACATCCCGGGCGCGGGCGAGCTGCTCATCTTCTGCGCCGCGATGGCCGGCGCCGGGCTCGCCTTCCTCTGGTTCAACACCCACCCGGCGCAGGTCTTCATGGGCGACGTCGGCGCGCTCGCGCTCGGCGGCGCGCTCGGCACGATCGCCGTCATCACGCGTCAGGAAATCGTTCTCGGCATCATGGGCGGCGTGTTCGTCGCCGAGGCGCTCTCGGTGATGGCGCAGGTGGCCTGGTTCAAGTACACGAAGAAGAAGTACGGCGAGGGCAGAAGGTTCTTCAGGATGGCGCCGCTGCACCATCACTTCGAGAAGTCGGGCTGGAAGGAGACGCAGGTCGTC
>DASXIP010000569.1:0-3151 GCA_036497875.1 Caldimonas sp. | reverse complement strand
GCTCGCGCAATTGCCGGGCATCGGCCGCTCGACGGCGGCGGCGATCGCCGCGTTCAGCTTTGGCGAGCGTGCAGCGATCCTCGATGGCAACGTCAAGCGCGTCCTTGCACGCGTCCTTGCGTTCGACCGCGACCTCGCCGAGCCACGCAGCAAACGCGCGCTCTGGAGCGCGGCGACTGCGCTCCTGCCGACCGACGACATCGAGGCCTACACGCAGGGAATGATGGACGTCGGCGCGACGCTCTGCCGGCTGCGCGCGCCGCACTGCCTGCTCTGCCCGGTGCACACGCTCTGCGTCGCGGCACGCTCGGGAATGCAGGAGCGCTACCCGGCGAAGTCGCGCCGCAGCGTCCGCGGCCGTCGCGGCAGCGTCTGGCTCGAGCTCTGCCATCGCGACGAGGTCTTCCTCGTCGAGCGCGAGGCGAGTGGCGTCTGGGCCGGGCTCTGGAGCCTGCCCGAGCTCGATTCGCTCGCCGACCTCGACGCGGTCGCCGCCGCGTGGCCCGGCGCCCGCAAGCTGCTGCCGCCGTTCGTCCACGTCCTGACCCACTTCGACTGGCATCTGCAACCGGTGCGCTGGAAGCTGCCGGCGCGAACGTCGGCGCGGGCGCTCGCGGCGGTGGTCGCCCGCTGGCCGCGCGGGCGCTGGTTCGCGGCCGACGGCGCGCTCGCGCTCGGCCTGCCGGCGCCGCTGCGCAAGCGCCTGCAGACGATCGCGGCCGTCGACGCCTGAGCAGCGCTCGCGCCACCGCGGCGATCGCGACGCGGCTGGCCCGGGTTCACTGCGCTTCTTCGCGTGCCCGCAGCAACGAGACGACGACGTCGAGGCGCGCGACCGGATCGACCAGCGTCATCAGGCGTTGCCGCACCTCGAGCGGCATCGGCAGGATCTCGCACCAGCGGTTCGCGACCCAGGCCGCGGAATCGAACCGGTGCGGCTCGAGGAACGGCTGCGACCCTTGCGCCGCGAGCCCGGCGATGACGTCGGCAAGGCTCCTGACGACGTCGGCGTGGCCGGCAGCCGGCGCAACGATCGGGTCCGCCGCGACCGGCTCGGCCGCTGCGGCTAGCCACAGCCCATCGCGTTCCTGGTGTGTCGCTCCGACCTTGAAGCGCTCGCCGCCGCGGCAGCGGACGAGGAGGATGCCGGCCTGCGCGCTGTCGACATCGATCAGCTCCGCGAGCGTGCCGACCTCGTACAGCTGCACCGCGTCGCCGCCGCTGCGCGCTTCGCTGCCGGCGCGCAGCGCGACGACGCCGAACGGCGTGCGCTCGCGCAGGCAGCTCGCGATCAAGTCCAGGTAGCGCGCCTCGAAGATCTTCAGCTCGAGCAGTCCGCCAGGGAAAAGCACGGTCCGCAGCGGGAAGAGCGCCAGGTCGGCCATGGCCGGAATGGAAACGGAGTCAGGACGTCGCGTCGAGCTCGCGATGGCGAACGAGCGCGGCGCAGGCGCTCGCGAATGCTTCGGCGAGCCGCTCGGCGAACCAGACCGAGCGGTGCTGGCCGCCGGTGCAGCCGATCGCGACCGTCAGGTAACTGCGCTGGTCGGCCTCGAACGCCGGCAGCCAGCGGCGGAGGAACGCCTCGATCTGCGCCAGCATGTCGAGCACCTCGGGCTGCGCCGCGAGGTAGGTGGCGACGGCGTCGTCGCGGCCGCTGAGCGGCCGCAGCTCGCGGACGTAGTGCGGATTCGGCAGGATGCGGACGTCGAACACGTAGTCGGCATCGAGCGGGACGCCGTGCTTGTAGGCGAAGCTCTCGAAGACCAGCGTCAGGCGGCTGTCCCTGGCGCCGACGAGCTCGCCCATCCAGGCCCGCAGCTGGGTCGGCCGCAACTGGCTGGTGTCGATCACGGTCGAGAGCTCGCGCAGGCCGGCGAGCAGCTGGCGCTCGAGCTCGATCGCTTCGACCAGCGCACCGCGGTCGGCGAGCGGGTGCGCCCGCCGCGTCTCCGAGAAGCGCCGCACCAGCGCCGCCGTCGTCGCGTCGAGGAAGATCGACTGCACGCCGATGCCTTCGTCGCGCAGCTGTGCGAGCACCGGCAGCAGGTGCGGCAGCGAGCCCGCGCTGCGGACATCGACGGCAATCGCGAGGCGACGGTCGCTGCGCTGCGTCTCGAGACGGAGAAAGTCGCGCAGCAGCTCGGGCGGCAGGTTGTCGACGCAGAAGAATCCCGCGTCTTCAAGCGCGTGCAGGGCCACGGACTTGCCTGACCCTGAGATGCCGGTGACGAGGACGATCTCCCGCGGGCCACGGGTGGCCCTGCCCGCGTCGGACGCAGACAGCGCCGCTCCCTCCCCGCTTCGCTCCCCTCGCTCCGGGAGGGAGGGGCCGACCCCTGCGGGGTCGCTCATGACGCCGTCTTTCGTGCGCTCGAACGCTTGGGCGCGGCGCGATCGTCGGCACCCGCGTCAAGCATTTCTTGCGCATGCGCGAGGCTCGTCGACGACAGCTTCTCGCCGCCGAGCATGCGTGCGATCTCGGCGACGCGGGTTTCGCCAGCGACCGGCTCGACCACGCTCGCGGCGATGCCGCCGCGCGACTCCTTGCGGACGACGAAGTGATGGTCTGCGCACGCCGCGACCTGCGGCAAGTGCGTCACCGCGAGGACCTGGCGGCCGCTGCCGAGCTGCTTCATGAGGCGGCCGACGGTCTCGGCGACGGCGCCACCGATGCCGGCGTCGACCTCGTCGAAGATCAACGTCGCCGGCGCGTCGTGGCCCGGCTGCGGCTCGATGCCGACGACGGCGACGGCGAGCGCGATCCGCGAGAGCTCGCCACCCGAGGCGACCTTGGCGAGCAGCCGCGGCGTCGCCCCGGCGTGGCCGGCAACTAGAAATTCGACCGTCTCGGTGCCGAACGACTGCGGCGCGTCGGTCGCGGTGAGCTCGACCGCGAAGCGACCGCCGGACATGCCGAGCTGCTGCATCGTCTTCGTCACCGCCGCCGAGAACTTCGGCGCCGCGGCACGACGCGCTGCCGAGACGCGACGCGCCTCGCCGTCGTAGCTGGCGCGCGCCGCTGCGCTGGCGCGCTCGAGCGCGTCGAGATCGGCGGCAGCGTCGAGGGCGCGCAACTCGCCCTGCCATTGCGCGAGCAGCGCCGGCAGCTCAGCCGGCGGCCGGCGATGGCGGCGCGCCAGCGTCAGCC
>DASXIP010000568.1:0-3994 GCA_036497875.1 Caldimonas sp. | reverse complement strand
GACGTACTGCTTGATGAAGTTGATGCCCATGCCGCCGGGCAGGAAGATGTAGACCGCCTGCGGCTTGGCGGCGCGGATCTCGGCCAGCTCGGCGGCGTAGTCGAGCTGGCCGAGCTTGGTGTAGTTCTCGCCGACGATCTGACCCTTGAACGTGCGCTTGAAGCCGGCGAGCGAGTCCTTGCCGGCCTGGTAATTCGGCGCGACGAGGTAGACGCTCTTCAGGTCGCGCGTGTTCGCGAACTGGCCTGCCGCCTCGTGGTACGCGTCGTTCGGCCAGGAGACGGCGAAGAAGAGGGGGTTGCAGTCCTTGCCGGCCATCGACGACGGCGCCGCGTTCGGGCTGATGTAGATCACCTTGTTGTCGATCGCCTCCGGCAGCGCCGCGAGCATGATGTTCGAGAAGACGACGCCGGTCATGAAGTCGACCTTGTCGCGCTTGACGTCCTTCTCGAACAGCTGCTTGGCGACGTCGGGCTTGAACTGGTCGTCGCTGACGAGCACCTCGGCAGGCAGGCCGCCGAGCTTGCCGCCGTTCAGCTTGACCGCGAGCAGGAAGCCGTCGCGGATGTCGATGCCGAGCGCCGATGACGGCCCCGACAGCGTGCTGACGAAGCCGACCTTGACCTTGTCGGCGGCACGCGCCGGCGCCGCCGCGAGGGCCAGGCCGGCGAGCAGGCAGAGGATCGGGAGCGCGGCGGGCGCGACGGGCTTGGCCATCGAGGGAACCTTTCGAAGCGCGCCCGGGCGAACGCCGAACGTCGTCGAAATTGTAGGCAGTGGTCGGCGCGCGGGACCCGAGCGTTTCCGAGCGCCGCCGCCGGCAGTGGTTCCTCCGCCGGCGATCTCGCTGCCGTCGCTACCAGTCGGCGACGACGAGCTGGCCCTCTGTCAGGTAGACGAGCTTGGCATCGAGCTGCAGGCTCCGGTCGCTCGAGACATCGGGATACAGGGTCGGCCCTGCGGGTGCGGCGAGGAGCGCCTTGACCGACATCGCCCCTGCCTGCGTATTGACCTCGATTCGCTGCAAGCCATGCTGCGGGGTGGCATCGGTCGGGCCGGCGCGAAGGACGACGGGCAGGCCGAGCCGTACCACGCCATCGGTCTGCAGCCAGTTGAGGCCGTGGCTCGAGAAGTCGAGCGCGGTCTGGCTGCCGGCCGCGCCGAGCGTCTGCGTCGCCAGCGCCTTCGGCTGGCTGGCATCGCCGACGTCGAACAGGCCGAGCCGGATGCCGCCGATGTGGCCGCTGGCGTCGACGTCGCGACCGACGCCGAGCAACAGAGCGTCGGTGAGCGGAAACAGATAGTCGGAAAAGCCCGCCACTTCGAGTGCGCCCGCGGCCTGGGGGTTGGCAGGGTCCGCCAGGTCGAGCACGTAGAGCGGATCGACCGTGCGGAAGGTGACGAGGTAGCCGCGCGCACCGGTGAACCGGACCGCGTGCACCTGCTCGCTTGGCTTGCCGAGCGGCTCGGGGTGCTTGTCATTGGGCAAGGTCGCGACCGTGGCGAGCGTCTTGTCGGCGACCGATTCGCGCAGGATGGTCAGCGTCGCCGGTGAGGGCGGTGCACCGGACGTGGCGTCTTCGGGCAGCACCCAGCCGGTCTCGCCGGTGAAGCTCAGCACGCGCAGGTCACCGTTGTATTCGCCGAAGCGGTAGGGCTTGCGCTGCGGGTCCCAACCGAGGCTGCCCTGGACCGAGCCCGAGGCGCGGTAGTCGATCGCCATTCCGGCGACCGAGAACTTGTGGATGTCGGTCGCGAACTGCGGCGTGTACTGCAGCAGCCCGTTGGCGAGGATCGTGAAGGGAAACCGCGTCGTCGCCAGGTACAGATTCGTCGGCGCCATGTAGATCGCCTCGGTGCCACCGACGAAGCAGCGACTGGCGCGCGCGAGCGTCGGCGAGCCGAGATCGATCGCCGTGATCGACGTGATCTGCAGCGCGAACGACGCGTTGCCCGGGTGGATGTAGCAGTCGGTATCGGCGACCAGTGCTTCGGCGGCTGAGTTGTCGGCCAGCCATGTCGGCAGGAAATCCGCCGTCGTCATCTGGTCGAGCACGGCGGACTTCTGCTGCGCTGTTGCGCCGGCGGCGAGCTGCTCATAGGGAACGCGCGGCGAATACGTAGTCACCAGATACATCACGTTGCCGATGAGGCGGCTGGCGATGAGCTGGCCGGCGATCACAACGTGCTTGCCGAGCGTAGCGTTGCCCGTGGCGTCGAGGTCGAGGAACTGCAGCTGCACGTTCGACTGCAGCGCGAAGATCGGATAGATCATCGCCCCGGCCAGCGGGCATGCGATGTCGAGCATGCAGGGCAGTGGATCGGCGATGGGGAGAAACGACTGGCTCAACGCCACCGCACGCTGCGCGGGCGCTGCGAGGAGCAGGCCGCGCGGTTGCGCAAAGCCGGTGGCGTCGACCGGTAGCGGCAGCACCTGCGCGGGATCGATGCCGCCGGCGGCATCGCGGCGATAGACGAGCAGTTGTTGCTGCAACCGGCCCTGGGCCGTGTACGACGTGGTGTCGAGCGCGTAGACGGACGTGCCGTCGGTCTTGAGCAGGTCCTCCTCGTCCACGCCGGCCTCTTGGACCGTGGTGTTCGAGTACTGGACGGCCGCGCCGGCCGGGCTCAGTGCCAGCGATGTGCCCGGCACCGGCGGCCCGTCGAGCGAGGTGCCCGGTGCAGCCTGGCGCTGCGCGTCGCGCGCGAGCAGCAGCGATCTCACGTAGGCGAGCAGCTCACCCGGATGCGACGCGGCGAGCGCGGTTTCCTTGGTCGCCGAGGGCGCCGTGTCGGGCGACGAGCCGCCGCCGCACGACGTCACGAGGAGAGCCGTAAGGGCGAGCAGCGGCAGCGCCGCGCCGCGATGCCTTCGGTCGGTCTTGTGCTCGATCGCCATGGTGCCTCCTTGCCCGCCCGCTTTCTCTGTGGGACAATATCCCACAGATATCAGCGGCGTCAAGCCCGGGCAAAAAGCAACCTGTGACCAGTCGTCACTCGATCGTCGAAGCGGGCGTCATGCGCGTGATGCGGCCGCTGGTCCTTCTGCTGGTGCGCCATGGCGTCACGTATCCGGCCTTCGCCGCGACGTTGAAGCGCGTGTTCCTCGATGCCGCGACCGACGAGCTGAGCGCGCGCGGCATGGCGCAGACCGACAGCGCGGTGTCGCTGCTTTCGGGCGTGCACCGGCGCGACGTGCGCAACCTCATGCGCCCGCTGCGGCGCAGCGCGCGCGCGACAGCCAGGAACGGCGCGCCGCTGTCGCTGGTCGGCGAGGTGGTCGCACGCTGGCTCGGCGACGCCGCGTACCAGGACCGCCGGCGTCGCCCGCGGACGCTGCAGCGCGCCGAGTTCGACGCCATGGTCGCCGGCGTGAGCCGCGACGTGCGCGGCCGCGCCATGCTCGACGAGCTTGTCCGCCTCGGCGCGGTGACCGAAGGCGACGACGGCATCACCCTCTCGTCAAGCGGGTTCGCGCCGCGCCAGGGCTTTGCCGAGATGTCCGAGCTGTTCGCGGCCAATCTCGCCGATCACGCCAGCGCCGCCTCGGCGAATCTCCAGGGCGAGGCCAACTTTCTCGAGCAGGCCATGTTTGTCGATCGGCTCAGCGTCGGCTCGGTGCAGCGCTTGCAGCGCGCCGCGGCACGGGCCTGGGTGAAGGCACTACCCGCGGTGCTCGCCGAAGCGCAGGCGTGCAGCGATGCCGATGCCGAGGCGGCAAGCGTAGCGGCCAACGGGCAGCGCGTCCGGTTCGGCGTCTACTTCTACAACACCGAGGGAGCAGAACGGTGAGATCCAAACCCTGGACGACCTGGATCGGCAGCGCGTCGATCGTCGCGCTGTTCTCGCTCGCGGGGTGCGGCCCCGGCGTGGGCGGCACCGGCACCGGCGCCGCCCTGACCGCCTTCGGCGCGAGCGCCGCGTCCGTCTGCAGCAGCGCGATCGCCGTCGAGCTCGACTGCGCGCAGGCGCCCGCGGCGTCGGGCATGGGCGC
>DASXIP010000567.1:0-6916 GCA_036497875.1 Caldimonas sp. | reverse complement strand
AGCTTGCAGCCGCGCGCCGGGTCGGCGAGCGCCTTGACTGCGATCGAGCGGAATTCGTTGTTGTTGCCCTTGACCTCGCGCAGGTAGATGTCCTGCACCGGGTTGCCGGCCGCCGAGAGGGTGAACTTGCCGCGCGGGCTGTCGACCGCGGTCTTTCGCATTGCCGCCGTCAGCTGGTCGCGTTTCGAGAGGTCGCCGTCGACTGCCTTCAGGCCGTTGGCGAGGATCTGCGCCGCGTCATAGCCCTGCACGGCGTAGACGTCGGGCTGCGCCTTGTAGGCGATCGCGTAGGCCTTGCGGAAGGCGTTGTTCTTCGGCGTGTCGAGGTTATCGGCGTAGTGCAGCGTCGTCAGCATGTTCTGCGCCGAAGCGCCTTGTGCCTCGAGGGTGCCGTCGGTGAGAAAGCCCGGGCCGTAGAGCGGGATCGTCTTGTTCAAGCCCGCCGCGGCGTAGTCCTTGACGAACTTGACGGCGCCACCACCGGCGAAGAACGCGTAGACCGCATCGGGCTTCTGCGCCGCGATCTCGGTCAGCAGCGCCTGGAACTCGACGTTCGGAAACGGCAGCGTGAGGTCCTTGACGACCTTGCCGCCGCCCTTTTCGAGACCCTCGGTGAAGCCCTTGGTCGACTCGGTGCCTGCCGCGTACGCCCAGGTGATCGTCATCGCCCGCTTGACGCCCTTCTGGCCGGCGACGACGCCCATCGCGTAGCCCGGTTGCCAGTTCGAGAACGAGCTGCGCACGATGTTCGCGCTGCACATCGGCCCGGTGATCGCGTCTGCGCCGGCATTCGGGATCACGAGCAACGTGTTGTTGTCCTTGGCAGCCTTCGCCATCGCCAGCGCGACGCCAGAGTGGACGGTGCCGACGAGGACGTCGACGTTGTCTCGCTTGATCAGCTTGTTGACGTTGTCGGTCGCCTTCGAAGGATCCGATTCGTCGTCGACCTTGAAGTACTGGATCTCGCGACCGCCGAGCTTGCCTCCCTGCTCCTGCACGTACAGCCTGAAGCCGTTCTCGATCGCATTGCCGAGCCCGGCGTAGGTGCCGCTGTACGGAAGCATGAGGCCGATCTTGATCGGCCCCGACGATTGCGCACTTGCCGCGCACGCGACGAGGATCGCGGCGAGCGCGGCGGTGCGAGTCGCGATGGAAACGTATTGCATGAAGGCTCCTGGATGGCGAAACCGCAGCGGCACCGAGCCGCCCGATCCGCGACGCTATCCCAGCAGCAGGGGCCGGGCCATGCGTATTAATCAGAAGTGGGGCGTGCCTCGGGGAGGCGCTTCGCGCACGCTCGCGTAAATCCGTAGCGGGCGCGTCAGCATTTCGATACTGCCGCTCGGGATTCGATAGACCGCGCTCGGCCGGGTCGGCAACCTTGCTGATTCGAAGAACTGCGCCGCCTGGCGACCGAGGAGACACTTTCATGACCACCGATTCCCGTGCCAATGATGCCGCGCGCGTGCGTCTATCGCTGCTGTTCTCGCTCGTTGCCGCATCCGCGCTGCCGATCGGGTGCGGCGGCAGCGACTCGCCGGCTCCGGCACCGGCGCCGGCTCCTGCTCCGGCACCGGTCGCGCTGGCCTGCGACGACACAATGAAGACGGCGTTCGTGCCCGACGCCAACACGCAGGTGCTGCTCGTCAAGTCCTTCAAGGCCGGCGATCCCATCGCGCTCTCCGGCACGACGGGAACGCCGCCGACGGCGCAGAAGGACCTGTGCTTCGTCAAGCTCAACGTCGGCCCCGGTAACCCCGGGCCGGCGAGTGCGCCGTCGACGTCGCCGGGGATCGGCATCGAGGTCTGGCTGCCGACGCCGGCAAACTGGAACCAGCGCATCCACAACATGGGCGGCGGTGGCTGGGCAGGCGGCGCGAACTATCAGAGCACGACGCTGATTGCGACGACCGGCAGCGCGGCGACAGCGGCAAGCGAAGGGTCGGTCGTCGCCGCGACCGACACCGGCCACAGCATCGGCAACGGCTCGTTCGCGATGAATCCGGACGGCACGATCAACTCGACGTTGTGGCAGGACTTTGCGGAGCGCAGCCTCCACGAGCTGGCGCTGAAGACGAAGGCGCTGACGGCTGCTTACTACCTGAAGTCGCAGCAGTTCGCGTATTGGGACGGCTGCTCGACCGGTGGCCGCCAGGGCTACAAGATCATCCAGAACCATCCCGACGATTACAACGGCTATCTCGTCGGCGCGCCGGCATTCAACTGGACGAAGTTCATCACCACCGAGCTCTACCCGCAGGTCGTCTACCAGCGCGATCTCGCGGGCGTGCCGCTCGCCGCGGCGCAGCTCGCGCTCGTCAGCGCCGACGCCGTCAGCGCCTGCGACGTCGTCGGCGGCCAGCACATCGGCTACGTCGCCGATCCGCAGCAGTGTACCTACGACCCGGCGAAGGATGCCGCGGTGCTGTGCACCGGCACCGTCGGCACCGGCGGCGTCGTCGGCACCAACGGCACCGCGGCATGCGTCACGCCGGTTCAGGCGCAGGCGATGAACAAGATCTGGTTCGGCCAGACGCCCGACGGCAGCGTGCCCGACCCGGCCGCCGACAACGGCTTCAACGCCAACCTGACCGCCGGCCAGATCTGGTACGGCCTCAGTCGCGGCGCGACCCTGAGCGGGCTGGCCGGCACCAACCCGTTCTCGATCTCTTCGGACATGGTCGCGCTCGAGCTACAGAACCCGACCCTCGCAACGACGAGCTTCACCAACGCGACGGGCAACGGCGCCAACGGCTGGAAGAACCTGACCTACGGCCAGCTCGCCAACGCTGCCGCCCAAGGCGTTGCGTTGCAACCGTTCTTCGGCAACATCAATACCGACAGCGCCGACTTGAGCGCCGCGCAGGCGAGCGGCGCGAAGATCATCCAGTACCACGGCATGGCCGACGTGCTGATTCCGACGGCGAACTCGATCAACTACTACACCCTCGTCGCCAACATGGACGGCGGCTTCAACAAGACGCAGGCCTACGACCGGTTGTTCCTGATCGGCGGCATGGGCCACTGCGCGGGCGTCGGTACGGCGCAGGGAACGACCGGCGTGAGCCCGCCGATCACGGCCGCCAACCTGCCCCTGCCGGCCGCCGGCCAGCTGTTCTCGGCGATGACGGCGTGGGTCGAGGGAGGTGCGGCCTCGGCTCCGGCGTCGATCACGCTGACGTCGACCGACGCCAGCGCGACCCAGTTGCTGTGCCCGTATCCGCAGAAGGCCACCTACAGCGGCGCCGGCGCGATCACCGCCGCGGCGAGCTACGCCTGCAAGTAGCGGCGCGCGACTGAACGGGAAGCGACGCCGCGCTCAGCCGTGGCGTCGCGCCGTCAGTGGCGTGCGGCCGGTGCGGCGGCGAAACGCCTCGGTGAAATGCGACTGGCTGGCAAAGCCCGTGGCGAGTGCAATCTCGCTCAGCGACATGTCGCCGCCGAGCAGCATCTCGGCGCGCCGGACGCGGCGCGAGAGCACGAAGTTGTGCGGCGTTGCGTCGACGGTGGCCTTGAAGAGCTTGGCGAAGGTGTATGGGCTCATCGCCAGTTGCGCCGAGAGGCGTGCCACGCTGAGATCGGAGCCTAGGTTGATGTCGATGAAGTCGATCGCCCGCTGCAGCTGCCGCGTCGAGAGCGTGCGTGGCGCGTGCGGCGCCTTCTCGGCGGCCGCGTACCGGCTGCGCAGCCGCGACAGCAAGGCAAGCGAGATGCCCTCGGCGAACAGCTTCCCCGAGGGACAGCCGGCGTCGACCTCGGCGCGGATGCAGCCGCACAGCCGCTCGAGGATGGGGTCGCGCGTCGCGAGCAGGGTGCGCGGCTCGACGGCGCCGGCATCGTCGTGCACATACGAGCGCACGCGTTCCGGGTCGACCTCGACTGCGAGCACTTCGCCCGGTGTGCAGTCCCACCAGCCGTGGTCCATGAGGAAGCCCGACGAGAAGACGTCGACCTGGCCCGGAGCGAGCGAAAGGTCGTATACCCTGCTGCCCGAGCGGATGCGCGACCGGCCGTGCGCGCCTAGGCGCACCAGCAGCAGCGGATGCGGGTTGTAGCGGTGCGCGACCTCGCCCTTCTGCATATGCGGATGGATCTCGAACGGCAGCCCCGCCCAGCCGTTGATCGGCAGCGGCGCGAGCGGCTTACCGTCCAGGCCGATGACACGGTCTTCTTCGAGCAGAGGAATGTGCGAGGCCATCGTGTGCCCGGTGCTCGCTCAGGCGCTGGCGATGAAGCGCCCGGCCTCGCGCATCAGCGCTTCGGGCTGGTCGCGGTGCGGCGAATGGCCGCAGCGAGGAATGGCGACGAGCCGCGTCCCGGGGATGTGCCGCGCCACGGCGCGGATCTGTTCGAGCGTGCCGTACTCGTCGTCTTCACCCTGCACGGCAAGCACGGGCGCCGCGATGCCTTCGATATCGCGCCCGATGTTCCAGCTGCGAAACGACGGCGACAGCCAGGCGTCGTTCCAGCCGTGGAAGGCGGAGTCGGCGTCGTCGTGGTAGCGCGAAAGGCGATCGCGCAGGTCGGTGCTGCGATACGCGTCGCGCGCCTTCTGGATGCTGGCAATCGACACGTCTTCCACGAACAGATGCGGCGCCACCGCGATCACGCCGGCCACCGGATGCTTCGCGGCGTGGAGCAGCGCGATCGAGGCACCGTCGCTGTGGCCGAAGAGCCAGGGGCGCGCGATGCTCACCGCGGCCAGCAATGCCGGCAGCACCTCCTCGGCCTGACGGTGCATGAAGTCGGGCGCCCAGTGTTCGTCACGAGGGCGCGCCGTCGAACGGCCGTAGCCGGGCCGTGAGAAGACGAATCCCGACCGGCCGTGCGCGGCGCAGAAGCGCTCGGGGAAGTCCTTCCACATCGCCACCGAGCCGAGGCCTTCGTGCAGGAAGACCACCGGGGGGTGCGGCGAGGCGGCCATGCCTACCCACGCGAATTCGATGCGCTGCGGCGCCCCGCGCCACGAAATGCAGGTCGAGCCCGCCGCGGTTCGAGTGATGCTGTCGTCGATCATCGCCTTCATTTCGCCGCCGCGCGCTCGCGCTCGCGCAGGCGAAAGCGCTGGATCTTGCCGGTCGCGGTCTTGGGCAGCTCGTCGAGGAACTCGATCGCACGCGGGTACTTGTAGGGGGCGAGCTTCTCCTTGACGAAGGCTTTCAGCTCGTCGTCGCCGACTTGCGCGCCCGGCTTGGTGACGACGAAGGCCTTCGATTTGGTGAGACCGTCCGAATCCTCAGTGCCGATCACCGCGCACTCGAGCACCGCCGGGTGCTGCATCAGCGTCGCCTCGACCTCGAACGGCGAGACCCAGATGCCGCTCACCTTCAGCATGTCGTCGCTGCGACCCGAGTAGGTGTAGTAGCCGTCGCGGTCGCGCACGTACTTGTCGCCGCTCTTCGTCCATTCGCCCTGGAAGGTCGTCCGCGAGCGATCGCGGTCGCCCCAGTACATCAGCGCCGCACTCGGTCCCTTGATGAAGAGGTCGCCGACCTCGCCATCGGCGACCGGGCGGCCGTCGTCGTCGCGCAGCTCGATCGCGTAGCCCGCGACCGGTTTGCCGGTGGTTCCGTAGCGGACGTCGCCGGGACGGTTGGAGAGGAAGACATGCAGCATCTCGGTCGAGCCGATGCCATCGACGATCTGGCAGCCGAAGTGGCGCTCGAAACGCTGGCCGATCTCGGCCGGCAGCGCCTCGCCTGCCGACGAGCACATCCTGAGCGCGACCAGCGTGCGCGCCGGCAGCGACGGCGAAGCGAGCATGCCGGCGAATCCGGTCGGCGCGCCGAAGAAAACGGTCGGCTGGAGCGGCTTGCCGCTTGCGGTGGCATCGGCCGTGCCGATCCAGCGCTTGAACACGGCGTCGGGCGTCGGCCGCTCCGCCATCAGGATGACGCTCGCGCCGACGGCGAGTGGAAACGTCAGCGCGTTGCCAAGGCCGTACGCGAAATAGAGCTTGGCCGCGGAGAAGCAGACGTCGTTCTCGGTGAGTCCGAGCACGGCCTTGCCGTAGAGCTCGGCGGTCCACCAGGCGTTGGCGTGGGTGTGGACGGTGCCCTTCGGCTTGCCGGTCGATCCCGACGAGTAGAGCCAGAAGGCCGGGTCGTCGCCGCGCGTCGATGCCGCCTCGGCGAGTGGCGCGCTCGCGGCGACGAACGAATCGAAGGCGATTGCGCCGGGCAGTGCGTCGCCCGCGCCGGCGACGATCGCGTGGCGGACTTCGTTGCCGCCGCGCGCCAGCGCTTGCGCCAGCGTCGGCGCCAGCGCACCGGAGACGATCGCCGCCTGGGCGCGGCTGTGGGCGAGCATGTAGGTGTAGTCGTCGACGGTCAGCAATGTGTTGACGGCAACCGGCACGACGCCGGCATACAGCGAGCCGAGAAACGCGATCGGCCACTCGACGGCGTCGAGCATGAGCAGGAGGACGCGCTCCTCGCGGCGTACGCCGAGGCCGAGCAATGCGGCGGCGAAGCGGCGGGCGCGCTCGTCGAGCTCGCCGTACGAGACGCTCCCGCGGTCGTCGACGTAGGCGGTCTTGGCAGCGCGGCCGCGGTTCGCCTCGAACAAGTGGCGGGCGAGATTGAGCGCTTCGGACGGCGGCGACATTGCGGAAGGCGATGAGCTGGCGGAGGGCGCACGATAGGTGCAGCGCCGACATTCGTCAAGCACTATAATGCATGCTATGGCCACTCCCCGCAAGGATCCGTTCCTGCTCGCGCTCGGCGAGCGCGTCCGCCTTCTGCGCGCCCGACGCGGGCTGACGAGGAAATCGGTGGCGAGCGCCTCGGGCGTCTCCGAGCGCCATCTCGCGAATCTCGAATACGGCGTTGGCAACGCATCGATCCTGGTCCTGCAGCAGGTCGCGAGCGCGCTCGACTGCTCGCTCGCCGAGCTCGTCGGCGACCTGAGCACGAGC
>DASXIP010000566.1:0-9585 GCA_036497875.1 Caldimonas sp. | reverse complement strand
ACTGGTGCCGGCAGATCGCCGAGCTCGTGCGCTCCGGCCGTGAGCTGGTGATGGTCTCGAGCGGCGCGATCGCCGAAGGGATGAAGCGGCTCGGCTGGCCGGCGCGGCCGCGAGCCGTCCACCAGCTGCAGGCCGCCGCCGCGGTCGGCCAGATGGGCCTCGCGCAGATCTACGAATCGGCGCTGCGCTCGCACGGCATCGGGAGCGCACAGGTGTTGCTCACGCACGCCGACCTCGCCGACCGCGAGCGCTACCTGAACGCGCGCTCGACCCTCGTCACGTTGCTGGGCCTCGGCGTCGTGCCGGTGATCAACGAGAACGACACCGTCGTCAACGACGAGATCAAGTTCGGCGACAACGACACGCTCGGCGCGCTCGTCACCAACCTGCTCGACGCTGACGCGCTGGTGATCCTGACCGACCAGCAGGGCCTGTTCTCCGCCGACCCCCGTCTCGAACCCGGTGCGCACCTGATCGAGAGCGGCGCAGCCGGCGACCCGGCGCTCGAGCGCATGGCGGGAAGCACCGGCTCGGCGCTCGGCCGTGGCGGCATGTTGACGAAGGTGCTCGCCGCCAAGCGCGCGGCGAGGAGTGGTGCGAGCACGGTGATCGCTTCCGGACGCGAGCGCGACGTGCTGCTTCGCCTCGCCGCCGGCGAGAGCATCGGCACCGCGCTCGTCGCGACGACGGCCAAGGTCGCCGCCCGCAAGCAATGGATGAGCGACCAGTTGCAGCTGCGCGGCGCGGTCGTCGTCGACGACGGCGCCGCGGCCAAGCTGCGTCACGGCGGCAAGAGCCTGTTGCCGATCGGAGTCGTCGGCGTCGAGGGCGAGTTCCATCGCGGCGACGTGATCGCGGTACGGCGCGCCGGCGGCGAGGAGGTCGGTCGAGGTCTCAGCAACTACGGCAGTGCCGAGGCGCGGCTGATCGCCCGCAAGCCCTCTTCGGAGATCGGCCGCCTGCTCGGCTTCGCCGCCGAGCCCGAGTTGATCCACCGCGACAACCTCGTCCTCGCCTGAGCGGGTCGACGTCTCAGGCCATCGGCTCCTTCGGCAATACCTGAGCGGCGAACTGCACCGGCGCCGCGGCGGCAGCGACCTCGATCGGCGCCGCCGCGAGCGCCCCGTCCGCGATCGGCGCCGGCGCCGGCAAGGAATCGCCGCGTCGATGGTGGTCGCCGCCATCCTCGCGATGGTGAGGGCGCAGGCCCGAGCGCAGATAGCGGTTGTGCTGCGCACCGCGCGGCAGGAAGCGCGCGAGCTCGGTCAGCGCCATCTGGTAGACGTCGCGCTTGAACTCGATCACGACGTCGAGCGGAATCCAGTAGTCGTTCCAGCGCCAGGCGTCGAACTCGGGATGATCGGTCGCGCGCAGGTTCATGTCGCAGTCGCGCCCGAGCAGCTGGAGCAGAAACCAGATCTGCTTCTGGCCGCGGTAGTGGCCGCGCGCGTCGCGGCGGATGAAGTGCGTCGGCACCTCGTAGCGCAGCCAGTCGCGCGTTCGCGCGATGACGCGCACATGATCCTCGGTAAGCCCCACTTCCTCGTGGAGCTCTCGGAACATCGCCTGCTCAGGCGTCTCGCCGTAATTGATGCCCCCTTGCGGGAACTGCCAGGAGTGGGTTCTGATCCTCTTGCCCCAGAACACCTGGTTCTTCGGGTTGAGCAGGATGATGCCGACGTTGGGTCTGAACCCATCACGGTCGAGCATAATCAACCTCGATTCTTGCGTTGATCGGATTATTGCACCGGCATGACGCGAGTCAAAGTCCTCGCGCCCTCGGCCGACCGGCGCTTGCGTTCGTTCCGGCGGCCGCGCGCAAGCACCGAGCGCCCACGCACCGCCGATGAAAGCCAGCCACTTCTTCGTCTCGACCCTCAAGGAAGCACCGGCCGACGCCGAGGTCGTGAGCCACCAGCTCATGGTTCGCGCCGGCTTCATCAAACGGCTCTCCGCCGGCATCTACACGTACATGCCGATGGGCCTTCGGGTCATCCGCAAGATTGAGGAGATCATCCGCGAGGAGATGAACCGCGCAGGCGCGGTCGAGCTGCTGATGCCGGTCGTCCAGCCAGCCGAGCTCTGGCAGGAGTCGGGACGCTTCCAGAAGTACGGCCCCGAGTTGATGCGCGTCAAGGACCGGCACGAGCGCGACTTCGTCATCCAGCCGACGAGCGAGGAAGTGATCACCGATATCGCTCGCCAGGAGCTGCGCAGCTACCGTGCCCTGCCGAGGAATTTCTACCATATCCAGACCAAGTTTCGCGACGAGCGCCGGCCGCGCTTCGGCGTCATGCGCGGGCGCGAGTTCACGATGAAGGATGCGTACTCGTTCGACCGCGACATCGACGCGGCGCGCGTCAGCTACGACGGGATGTTCGCTGCATACACGCGAATCTTCGAGCGCATGGGCCTCGTCTTTCGCGCCGTCGCCGCCGACAACGGCACGATCGGCGGCATCCGCTCGCACGAGTTCCAGGTGATCGCCGACACCGGCGAGGACGCGATCGTCTACAGCCCGGAATCCGACTACGCGGCCAACATCGAGCTCGCCGAGGCCGTCGCGCCGGCGGTGCCGCGCGCGGCGCCGACGATGCCGCTCGCGAAGACGCCGACGCCGGGCAAGAGCACCTGCGAGGAAGTCGCCGAGCTGCTCGCGCTGCCGCTCGCCAAGACGGTGAAGTCGATCGTCCTTGCGACCGACGGCAGCACCGATCCCGCCGCGCCGCGGCGCGAGCCAGCGATCTGGCTGCTGCTGATCCGCGGCGACCATTCGCTGAACGAAATCAAGGCCGGCAAGCTCGCCGGCCTCGAGCGCGGCTTTCGCTTCGCGACCGCAGCCGAGATCGAATCGACGTTCGGCTGCGTGCCGGGCTATCTCGGCCCGATCGAGCCGCGCCGACCGGTACGCCTGGTCGTCGATCGCGCGGTCGCGGCGATGAGCGATTTCGTCTCCGGCGCCAACGCCGAAGGCTTCCACTACACCGGCGTCAACTGGGGCCGCGACCTGCCCGAGCCCGACCTCGTCGCCGACATCCGCAACGCGGTCGCCGGCGACCCGTCGCCGGATGGCAAGGGCGTGCTCCAGGTCCAGCGCGGCATCGAGGTCGGCCACGTCTTCCTGCTCGGCGCGCACTACAGCAAGAGCATGGGCGCAACCTTCCTCGACGAAAAAGGCCAGCCGCAGCTGCTGCAGATGGGCTGCTACGGAATCGGCGTCACGCGCATCGTCGGGGCCGCGATCGAGCAGAACCACGACGAGCGCGGAATCATCTGGCCGGATGCGATCGCGCCGTTCGCGCTCGTCCTCTGCCCGATCGGCTACGACCGCTCGGCCGACGTCCGTGCTGCCGCCGATCGCCTGCACGATGCGCTCGGCGACGCCGGCGTCGATGTCCTTCTCGACGATCGCGGCGAGCGCCCGGGCGCGATGTTCGCCGACTGGGAGCTGATCGGCGTGCCGCACCGCATCGTCCTGTCCGAGCGCGGGCTTAAGGCAGGCACGGTCGAATACCAGGGCCGGCGCGACGCCGCGCCGACGAGCGTTCCCGCCAACGACGTGCCTGCCTTCCTGAAGGGCAAGCTCGCGGCATGAAGCGCTCGCTCTCCCGGAGCGGGAGAGACCGGCGCGCGCTCGTCGCGGCAGCGATCGCGGCTCCCTTCGCCGCCGCGTGGCCGCGCCTGGCGCTCGCCGGCGCGCAGGCCGAAGAGCCCCTTGCCGATGCCGTCCGCACTGCGTTGTCGGCGGCCATCGCCGACGCGGCGCCGCCGGTACCGACGTTCGACGACATCGGCGAGAAGATCGCCTACCTGCGCTGGCTCGGCGCGATGAGCGATCGCCTGCGCCGCCAGAAGACGGAGCTCGTCACCCGCGTCGAGTTCCTGCAGACGCTCTGGTACGAGAGCAAGCGTTCCGGGCTCGAGCCCGCGCTGTTGCTCGGTCTGGTCCAGGTCGAGAGCAACTTTCGCAAGTACGCGATCTCGCTCGCCGGCGCGCGCGGCTACACGCAGGTGATGCCGTTCTGGGCCCGCCTGATCGGCGACGGCGACGCCGGGCGCCTCTTCCACATGCAGACCAACCTGCGCTTCGGCTGCGTGATCCTGCGTCACTACCTCGAGCGCGAGCGCGGCGATCTCTACCTCGCACTCGGCCGCTACAACGGCAGCCGCGGCCGGCCCGAGTATCCGAATGCCGTGTTTGCCGCCCGCCGCCTCTGGGAATACGTCCCCGCCGACACCCGCGGCTAGAGGCCGGGCCAGGGCTTCGGCGCCGCGTCCTCGATGCCGAGCAGGGCGACGACGCGCTCGGTCGTGTCGGCGACGATCTCGTCGATCGTCGTCGGCCGGTGATAGAAGGCGGGCAGCGGCGGAAAGACGATCGCGCCCATCTCCGTGACGCTCGTCATGTTGCGCAAGTGGGCGAGATTCAGCGGTGTTTCCCGAACCATCAGGACAAGCGTCCGGCGCTCCTTCAGGGCGACGTCGGCGGCGCGCGTGAGGAGGTTGTCCGAGAGGCCGTGCGCGATCGCCGCGAGCGACTTCATCGAGCACGGCGCGACCACGGTCGCATCGGCGGCGAACGAGCCACTCGCGATCGCGGCGCCGACGTCGGCCGGCTTGTAGGCGACATCGGCAAGCGCCTCGAGCGCCTTGCGGTCGAGGCCGAGCTCGTGGTGGACGTTGAGCAGGCCCGCCGTGGTCGCGACGAGATGGATCTCGCGCCCGGCGCGTCGCAGGCGCTCGAGCAGCCTGACGGCGTAGATTGCGCCCGAAGCCCCGGTCACGCCGACAACGACGCGACGGGAGCGCCCGGCCACGATCAGGCGGCGACGCCGAGGGTCTGCTGCAGCTCTCCGGCCTGGTACATCTCGGTCATGATGTCCGAGCCGCCCACGAACTCGCCGTTGACGTAGAGCTGCGGGATCGTCGGCCAGTCGGAATACGACTTGATGCCCTGGCGGATCTCCTCGTCCTCGAGGACGTTGACCGTCTTCAGGTCGGTGACGCCGCAGGCCTTGAGGATCTGGATCGCGCGGCCCGAAAAGCCGCACATCGGGAATTGCGCCGTTCCCTTCATGAACAGCACGACGCGGTTGTTCTTGACGAGATCGTCGATGCGCTGATGAACGTCGCTCATGGTGCGAGTCGCCTGGTGATGTCGATCAGGCGACTGTACCGGGATTCGCCCGCCAGGCGTCCGCTGGGGCCATGGCGGCAGCCGCCCGCTCAGAACGAATAGGAGACGCCGAGCTGGACGACCGGAGCCAGGTGCATGTCGCGGACGACGTCGTCGAGGCTTTGCGCGCCGCTGAAGACGCGGCCGAAGCGAACCACGTTGCCCGGGCTCTGCGAGACGACGCCGAGATCGGCGCTGAAGCTCCAGCCGCTCTTGATGGCGAGGTTGCTGTAGCCGATTCCGATGTAGGGCACGGTCGAGCTGTCGACCGATGCTGCATCGCTCATGGCGGGGGCTCCGGGCGACGCGCCGAAGAGGCGACGATTGCTGGCAAACAGGCCGCCGGCAGTTGACGACGACGCCGTGCCGAGCAACGGGCTGCGGGCGCCGATGAGGACGCCGCTGGTCGCCCGAAAGCCGGTCGACGGCGCACCGGCGTCCGCCCTCGTGCCGCCGAGGTAGACGTCGCCGAGCAGGCCGAGGCCGCCAACCTGCAGGCCGGTCCGCTCCATCGGTGCGAAGTCGGCCCGCCAGCCCGGTGCTCCGGGAGCAAAGGCGATCCGGCTCTGGAAACTCGACCAGGCGAAGCGATTGGCATCGACGGAGAGCCCCTCGCCCTCGGCGTGCGCGCCGACCATGGCCAGCGCAGAGGCAACTGCGGCACAGATCCAGAGCACCTTGCGCATGGGGAACTCCTCGACCACCGGGGTGGATCGGGCCACTTTCGCGACCGGAGTTCATCGTACGACGGGGCGTCCGAAAAAGCTGTTGGCTCCGCGCAGCACTCGCCCCGGTTTGCCGCGTCGACGCGGTTTTTTCACGGGGAAGCGGCGCCGATGCGACGTGCGGTGAAGGTTGTGACTTGCGGTTAGGCGGCGCCCGGGCGCCGACCAGCGGTGGCTCGTTCGTGGCCTGCCAGGTCGTTCCGGGTTTCGATCTCGACCAGCCCGGCCCGAATCAGCAGGGCGCGGACGGCGGCGGCCTGGTCGAAGCCGTGCTCGACGACGAGCCAGCCGCCCGCCGCCAGGTAAGCCGGGCTGCCGGCGGCGATCGCGCGCAGCGCGTCGAGGCCGTCTCCGCCGGGGCTGAGCGCGACGAGGGGCTCGTGGCGCAACTCCGCGAGGTGGGGGTCACCGGCAGCGACGTACGGCGGATTGGCGATGGCGAGGTCGAACCTCCGGTCGGCCACCGCGCTCCACCAGGAACCTTCGACGAGGTCGATCGCGAGCCCCGTCCGGTCGGCGTTGCGGCGCGCGACCGCGAGCGCTGCGGTACTGGCATCGCTTGCGACCACGGTCGCGTCCGGATGGAGGCACTTCAGCGCCAGCGCGATCGCGCCGCTGCCGGTGCCGAGATCGACGACGCTGGCGGCGCGAGCGTCGCCCGCCGCGGCACGCTCGCGAGCGATGCCGGCGAGCAGCGACGATGCCCAGTCGACGACGAGCTCGGTCTCGGGGCGTGGCACGAGGACGTCGGGGTTGACCTCGAGGACGAGGCCGTGGAACTCCTTTTCGCCGAGAAGGTAGGCGAGCGGCTCGCCGTCGGCGCGGCGGGCGAGCGATGCCGACCAGCGCTCGATCTCCGCCCGAGTGAGCTGCCGCTCGTCGTGCGCGAGCAACCCCGTGCGAGTCGTCGCCAGCACGTGGGCGAGCAGCAGTTGCGCATCGAGCAGCGCGATGCCGCGCCCGCGCGCCCCGGCGAGCGCAGCGGCGACGGTCATCACGAGCCGCCGCTCTCGAGCGTGGCGAGCTGCTCGGCGGCCTGCGCCGCCTGCAGCGCCGCGACGAGCTCGTCGAGGTCACCGTCGAGGATCGCCTGCAGCTTGTAGAGCGTCAGGCCGATGCGGTGGTCGGTGACGCGGCCATGCGCGAAGTTGTAGGTCCGGATACGGTCGCTGCGGTCGCCGCTGCCGATCAGGCCCTTGCGCGTCGCCGCTTCCTTCGCCGCGCGCTCCGAGCGCTCCTTCTCGCGCAGGCGCGCCGTCAGCACCGCCAGTGCCTTCGCCTTGTTGCGGTGCTGCGAGCGGTCGTCCTGGCACTCGGCGACGATGCCGGTCGGCAGGTGGGTGATGCGAATCGCGCTGTCGGTCTTGTTGACGTGCTGGCCGCCGGCGCCGCTGGCACGGAAGGTGTCGATGCGCAGCTCGCTCGGATCGAGCGTCACTTCCTCGGCCTCGTCGGGCTCGGGCAGGACCGCGACTGTGCAGGCGCTGGTGTGGATGCGCCCCTGCGTCTCGGTCGCAGGAACGCGCTGCACGCGGTGGCCGCCCGACTCGAACTTGAGCGCTGCGTAGACGAGCTCGCCAGCGATCCTCACGACGAGCTCCTTGTAGCCGCCGAGGTCGCTCGCGCTTTCCGATAGCACTTCGGTGCGCCAGCGCCTGCGCTCGGCGTAGCGCAGATACATGCGCGCCAGGTCCGCGGCGAAGAGCGCCGATTCGTCGCCGCCCGTGCCGGCCCGGATCTCGAGAAAGACATTGCGGGTGTCGTCGGCGTCGCGCGGCAAGAGGGCCGTCTGCAACTCGCCGAGTAGCCGCTCGAGGTCGGCCCGGGCGGCAGCGGATTCGTCGCGCGCGAGGCCGGCCATCTCTTCGTCGCCGCCGGCTTCGGCGAGCAACTCGCCGGCGGAGGCCTGGTCGCGCTCGCGTTGCTCGTAGCGGCGGAACAGCTCGACGAGCGAGCTTGCCTCGGCATGCTCGCGGCCGAGCTCGCGGTAGCGCTTCATGTCGGCGGCGACGCCGCCGTCGGCGAGGAGCGCGTCGAGTTCGCCGAGGCGCAGGGCAAGGCGTTCGAACTGCTGGCGGAAGGACGGTCTCATGGCGGATGGCGAAAGCTCGGTCGACGGTGGGCGGCAGCGGTGCCGCAGGCGGGGCGCGGCGAGCGCCGCTAACGCTTGTCGTTGCCGAGATTGCGGCCGCTGCCGCGCAGGAACAGGCGCATCACGGTCTGCGTCAGCCGGGCCCGCTCTTCGCCTTCGACCGCGTTCAGCTCGGCGAACGTGCCGTGCAGCATCTTTTGGGTCAAGCCTCGTGACAGTGCTTCGAGGACGGCGTCGACGTCCTCGCCGCCGGCGAGGAGCTTCTTCGCGCGCGTGATTTCGAGCGAGCGCCAGTCGTCGGCCTGCGCCTGCAGCGCCTGGATCAGCGGCACCGAGCCGCGCCGGTCGAGCCATTGGACGAAGCTCTGAACGCCCGTCTCGATGATCGCCTCCGCCTGCGCGACGGCAGCCTCGCGCTTCTCGCCGCCGGTCTGGACGAGCACGGAGAGGTCGTCAATCGTGTAGAGGTAAACGTCAGAGAGCTCCGCAACCTCGGGCTCGATGTCGCGCGGCACTGCGAGGTCGACCATGAACATCGGCCGATGGCGGCGCGCCTTCAGCGCCCGCTCGACCGCGCCGAGGCCGATGATCGGCAGCGAGCTCGCCGTGCACGAGACGACGATGTCGAACTCGGCCAGCCGCGACGGCAGCTCGGCGAGGGGAAAGGTCGAAGCGTGGAAGCGCGCGCCAAGCTCACCGGCGCGTGCCGCGCCGCGGTTTGCGACTGCGAGCTGGCGCGGCTGGCAGGCCGCGAAGTGCGTCGCGGCGAGCTCGATCATCTCGCCGGCGCCGACGAAGAGGACCCGGGTCTGGTGCAAATCCTCGAACAGCTGCGAGGCGAGGCGCACCGCGGCCGCCGCCATGCTGATCGAATGGCTGCCAATCTCGGTCGACGAGCGCACTTCCTTGGCCACCGCAAACGAGCGCTGGAACATCTGCTGCAGTGTCGTCCCAAGCGTACCGGCGCTGCCGGCTTCGCGCACCGCCTGCTTCAGCTGGCCGAGGATCTGCGGCTCGCCGAGGACCATCGAGTCGAGGCCGCTGGCGACGCGAAAGGCGTGCCGCGCTGCCGAAGGCCCTTCGAGGACGTAGGCATGCGAGCGCAGCGTCGCCGTCTGCACGCCGCCCATGTCGGCCAGCCAGGCGAGGGCCGGATCGAGCGCGCTCGGCGGCGCGCCGACGTAGACCTCGGTCCGGTTACAGGTCGACACGATCGCCACTTCCTCGATGCGGTCGAGGCGCGAGCGAAATGCCTGCAAGGTCGTCGCCAGCTGCTGGGGCGCGAGCACGAACCGGCCGCGCAAGTCCAGCGGCGCGGTTGTGTGGTTGAGCCCCAGCGCGAAGACGCTCATCGGCAGATTATAAAATTCATGCCCTTGCAGCCGTCCGACGCCTTTTGGCATCTCACCAACTTCTTCGCGCCTGCGGTCGTTCTCGGTGCGATCGCAGCAGCGGCGACGAAGCTGATCTGGCGGCGCGAGCTCGCCGCGGTCGGCGGCCTGCGTCTGTGGGCGTGGGCGAGCGGGGCGGCGGCGACCGCCGCGGTTGCCGGTCTCGTGATCTTCGCGCACGATGGCCAGATGGCGACGTAC
>DASXIP010000565.1:0-3207 GCA_036497875.1 Caldimonas sp. | reverse complement strand
GAGGTCCCTGTCCTTCAGCCGCTCGATCTGGTCTTTGTAGGTCGGCATGCGTTCGAGCCAGCCGAGCGGCGTCCCCATCGCGAGCAGCGTGAACAGCTCGGCGTGCTCGGGCAGGCGGCTCTGGATGAAGAGCGTCGCCTTCTCGGGGTCGAGGCCGGCGGCGAGCCAGTCGGTCACCATCTCGTAGACCGAGCTCTCGATCACCTCGCGCTCTTCGTAGTGCGTCGTCAACGCGTGCCAGTCGGCGGCGAAGAAGAAGCACTCGTACTCGTCCTGCAGGCGGACCCAGTTCTTGAGCGCGCCGTGCCAATGGCCGAGGTGCATCGCGCCGGTCGGGCGCATCCCGGAGAGGACGCGTCGGCGTGCGCCGGCCGCTGTGGTGGTGCCTGCCTCTGCGGCGCTCGTCGTGGAGAAGGGTTCGCTCATTTGCTTGCGAATCGGCAAAGCGGTCGATTGTAGGTTTCGGCCGCGTGCGCACCGATACACTGCGGCGCCGATGAAGAACATCGTCATCCTCGTCTCAGGCCGCGGCTCGAACATGGAGGCGATCGTTCGCGGCTGCGAGGCCGAGCGCTGGGATGCTCGAATCGCCGCCGTGATCAGCGACCGCGCCGACGCCGGCGGCCTCGCGTTCGCGCGCGGTCGCGGCATCGCCGCCGAGGTCGTCGACCACCGCGCGTTCGCGAGTCGCGACGCCTTCGACGCGGCGCTCGCCGAATGCATCGAGCGCCACGCCGCCGACGTCGTCGCGTTGGCCGGCTTCATGCGCATCCTCGGCGCCGACTTCGTTCGTCGCTTCGAGGGCCGGCTGGTCAACATCCATCCGTCGCTGTTGCCAGCGTTCCCGGGGCTGCACACGCACCGGCGGGCGATCGATGCCGGCTGTCAGGTGAGCGGCGCGACGGTGCACTTCGTGACCGCCGACCTCGACCACGGGCCGATCGTCGGCCAGGCCGTCGTCCCTGTGCTCGCCAACGACAGCGAGGCGTCGCTTGCGGCGCGCGTCCTCGTGCAGGAGCATCTTCTCTATCCGCGCGCGATCCGCTGGCTGGTCGAGGGGTCGCTCGAGCGCCGCGACGGGCGCGTCGTGCAGACGCGCGGCGAGCCGCAGCTGCTGTGGGCGCTCTAGCGACGGTCCGGGGAGCGTTGCGTCAGAAGAAGCTCGCCGCGGCGTTGACCGAGAACGCCAGGATCGTCGTGTTGAAGACGAACGAGACGATCGACTGCGCCAGCACCAGCCTGCGCATCGCCCGCGTCGTCACGCCGACGTCCGATGTCTGCGCGGTGACGGCGATGGTGAAGGAGAAATAGAAAAAGTCGGTGTGGTCGGGCTCGAAGCCGGCTTCGGAGTTGGGAAATGCGAGGCCGCGGTCGGGCTCCGGTCCGTAGTACGCGCTGGCATAGGTGAGGGCGAACAGCACCGGCAGCAGGAGCCACGATCCGAAGACGGTCACTGCCGCGAACACCAGATGCGGCAGCATGTGGTGAGGCCCCGCGGCCTTCGCGGCGATGAGCTCGTAGACGACCGCCGCCAGGCTGATCACCGCGGCGGTGACGACGATCGCGAGCACCGCCGCGGCGCCCTCGGCCTGCGCGAGCGCGACGCGCTTGATGTGGCCGTGATCGGCGCGCGCCAGCGCAAAAGCGACCAGCACGAGGTAGAGCCAGGCGAGGACGTTCCAGCCGATCAGCGCGCGCGAGACCGGCGATTCGACGTCGGGCCACGTCGCGCCGACGATGCAGCCGACGGCGACACTGGCGAGCAGCCGCCAATGGGTGACGAGGTGGCTCGGCCGGGCATCGGACACGGCTGGCGTGGGCGTGGGCACGCCCTAGGATAATCGCGACCATGCACGCGATCGCTCTGCTCGAGGCGCAGGCCGAGCTCGTGCGGCGCGTGCTGCGGTTCGAACATCCCGCCGATCGCGTTGTCACCGACTTCTGCCGCGAGCAGCGGGCGCTCGGCGCACGCGATCGCCGCGACCTCGCCGACGGCGTCTTCGCGCTCCTGCGCAAGCTCGCGCTCTGGCGCTACCTGGCCGAGGCGGGCGCCGGCCTCGGGCCGCTCGAGCGGCGTCTTGCCATCGTCTCCTGGCGCGGCAGCGAAGGCGTGCTGGACAGCGCGCTCGGCGCCGACGAGCGAGCCTGGCTGCAACGCTGTCGCGAAGTCGACCTCGCGTCGCTTCCCGAGCCGCTTCGCCACAACCTGCCTGCCTGGCTCGCCGAGCCGTTGCAGGCCCGGCTTGGTGTCGAGTTCTGGCGGTGGGTGGACGCCGTCGACGCGGCAGCGCCGCTCGACCTGCGCGTGAACGCGCTGAAGGCCGATCGCGCCGACGTGCTCGCGCAACTGGCGAGCGCCGGCATCGAGGCCGCGCCGACGCCACATTCGTCGCTCGGGATCCGGGTCGTCGGCAAGCCTGCATTGCAGAGCAACGCCGTGTTCGCGAATGGATTGGTCGAAGTCCAGGACGAAGGCAGCCAGCTGCTCGCGCTGCTCGTCGGCGCGCGGCGCGGCGAGATCGTCGTCGACTTCTGCGCCGGCGCCGGCGGCAAGACGCTCGCCCTCGGCGCGCAGATGCGCAACACCGGCCGGCTCTACGCGTTCGACACCTCTGGCCACCGGCTTGCCGCGCTGCAACCGCGCCTGGCGCGCAGCGGCCTCGGCAACGTGCATCCGGCGCAGATCGCGGCCGTGCGCGACGAGCGCATCGAGCGGCTCGCCGGCAAGGTCGATCGGGTGCTCGTCGACGCGCCGTGCTCTGGGACCGGAACCTTACGGCGTCATCCGGACCTGAAGTGGCGCCAGAGCGGCGCCTCGGTTGTCGCCCTGGCAGCGGCGCAGCAGACGATCCTCGCCGCGGCGGCGCGGCTTGTGAAGCCGGGCGGCCGGTTGGTCTACGCCACCTGCAGCGTTCTAGAGGCGGAAGGCGAGGCGGTCGCCGACGACTTCGATCGTGCGAGCGGAAAGGCCTTCGTTCGGGTCCCTGCGCGCGAGGCTCTCGAGCGCGCCCGGGTCGCGGGCGCGGACTCACTGGTCGAGGGGGAGCGGATGCGCCTGTGGACGAATCGCCATGCCACCGATGGCTTCTTCGCCGCTCTTTGGCAACGTGCTTGAGGTCCCGCAATTGCCCAATGTCAAGATCCGGCGTGATATCCGTCGCTTTTAGAGGATATCCCCCAGGGGTCGTCGAATAGAATCACCCTTTC
>DASXIP010000564.1:0-1782 GCA_036497875.1 Caldimonas sp. | reverse complement strand
CTCGCGCGTGCGCGTGTCGCGCTGCGCCATGCCGGCGGTGTCGATCAGGATCATCTTCTTGGCCGCGAGCAGCTCGAGCAGGTCGTCGAGCGAGGCGCGGTCGTGCGCGGTGTGGACCGGCACGCCGAAGATCCGGCCATAGGCGCGCAGCTGCTCGTGGGCGCCGACGCGATAGGCGTCGAGCGTGATCAGGCCGAGCTGGCTGGCGCCATGGCGAGCGGCGAAAGCGGCCGCGATCTTGGCCGTCGTCGTCGTCTTGCCGACGCCGGTCGCGCCGATCAGCGCGAACACGCCGCCGCGGTTCTCGATCGCCTCGTCGGCGCTCGCGGCACGGAGGTTGCGCTCGAGGATCTGCGCCGCCCACTCGGTCTCGTCGCCGGCGTCGGCCTTGAAGCCTTCGGCCATCTTGCGCACGAGCATCGGCGAGAAGCCGCAGTCGAGCAGCTTCTGCGCGAGCCGCGCCTCGGCCGGACAGCGCTGCAGCTTCTCCATGAACGCGAGCGCGCCGAAGCGCTCCTCGATCAGCTCCTTGACCGCACGCAGCTCGCCGAGGAGCGCCTGCTCGCGCTCGACCGCAATGCCGACGTCGGCGCGCGGCACCGCCGCGAACACGACCGCGGCGGCAGCGTCGACGACGGGCTCTGCAAGCGCGACGTCATCGACGATGATCTCGTCGAGGTGCGTATCGAGACGCGATCCAGCCGCGGCGTTCGCCTTCGGCGCCGACGGCGCGGTCACGGTTGCCGCGACCGGCTTTGCGGCCGCAGGCGCGACGGTGTCGAGCGACGCCTTGCGCCGCCGCAGCATGCGCGTGCGGACGTAGTCCTGGAACGAGAGCGTGCTCATCGAGAGCCGCTCGGCATCCTGGGCCGCGCTCGTCCCGGCGAGCGCGCCCGTCGGCTCTACCCTCGGCTCAGCCGGCGCGGCTTGCGCGGTCGACATCGCCTCGAGGTGATCGATGCTCTCGGGCGGCATCGCGACGACCTCGACGCCGCCGGCGCTCGGCCGGGTCGAGACGACGACGGCGTCGTCGCCGAGGGCCTCGCGAACGAGACGAAGGGCTTCGCGCGAGTTGCGCGCGGTGAAGCGTTTGACGTTCACGATGCTGCTCCGATGATCGAGCCGATGCGGATCGAGTGGGTCTCAGGAATCTCGCTGTGCGACAGCACCTTCAGGCGCGGCGCGGCACGCTTCAGCAGGCGCGCCATCGGTGCGCGAATGAGGTCGGGAACGAGCAGGCACGCTGGGTGGCCGAGGTCCTCCTGGCGCTGCGCCGATGCGGCGGCGCTCTTGGCGAGGACGTCGGCGACACCGGGGTCGAGCGCCGCGCCATGCGGCGAACTCAGCGCCTGCGTGACCATGCGCTCGAGCTCGGGCTCGAGGGCGATGACCTCGAGCTCCTTGGTCGGCCCGTAGATCTGCTGCACGATCGACGGCGCGAGGTGGACCCGGATCCGCCGCGCCAGCTCGGCCGGATCGGTGACGGTCGCGGCGTACTCGGCGAGGCACTCGACGATCGAGCGCATGTCGCGGATGTGCACGCCTTCCTCGAGCAGCAGCTGCAGTACCTTCTGCAGCGCGGCGATGCCGACCATCTTGGGGATCACGTCTTCCATCAGTTTGGGCGCCAGCTTGGTCACATGCTCGACCAGCTGCTGCGTCTCGACGCGACCGAGCAGCTTGGCGGCATGAACCTGCATCAAGTGTGAGAGGTGGGTCGCGATGACGGTCGAGCAATCAACGACCGTGAACCCCGCCATCTGCGCGGCTTCGCGCTGGCGC
>DASXIP010000563.1:0-2759 GCA_036497875.1 Caldimonas sp. | reverse complement strand
CACGCCCGAGGCGCTGATGCTGCAGGTGCGCGCGTTCGGCGCCAATCCGCTCGACGCCGAGATCGCCGGCCACCTCGCCTTCCTGCTCCTGCGCCAGCGGCCGGCGCAGGCCGAAGCGGCGCGCCAGCTTGCGCTGCACGCACTGACGCTGCACGGGCCGGGCTCGCCGGAGAGCAGGATCGAAGACTGGGCGACGTTCGCGATCGCGAGCGCGCTCGCGGGCCGCGACCGGGACGCGCGCAACGCTCTGCTCGTCACCCTCGCGCTCGCGCCCAATCTCGAGCGCCAGTGCAAGGCTGCGCTCGACGTCTACGCTCTCTACGGCGAACGCCTGCGGGCGCCGGTCGAGGCGATGCTGCAGAGCGCGCATGCGTCGGCGCGCGGGCAGCAGTCGTCGCTTTGCGAATGGCCGCCGCACTGGGTCGTGAGCGGCGCGCGCTGACCGCCGGATCAGCGCGCGCCGACTCGCCGTCACGGCGCGGCCGTCAGTCGCCGACCAGCCGCCGCAGGACGCGCCAGTAGCCGACCGGCATGAGGCGTTCGAGCAGCGCGACGACGACCGCGTCGGCGCCGACGAGAACGCGCGCCCGGCGACGCTCGATTGCGCGCACGATGATCTCGCCGGCGCGCGCCGGCGGCATGCGGAGCTTCCGATCGGCGGCGGCGCGCCGCCGCGCGATCTCTTCGGCGTCGCTGCTGGCCGGCACACGAGCGCTGCGCGCGATCGCGGTCGCGACGCCGCCGGGATGGACGACGGTGACGCCGACACGCGTGTCTTCGAGCTCGTGGCGGAGCGCGTTCGAGAAGCCGCGCACCGCGAACTTGCTCGCCGAATACGCGGTCTGCCCCGCCGGCGAGACGATGCCGTAGATGCTCGAGACATTGACGATACGCGCGTCGTCGCTGGTCGAAAGAAGCGGCAGGAAGGCGCGCGTCATGCGCACGACAGCATCGAAGTTGATTGCCATCAGCCAGTCGAAGTCGTCGGCGCCGAGTTGCTCGAAAGTGCCGCCGAGCGCGACCCCGGCGTTGTTGACGAGCAGATCGACGCGGCCGTGCGCAGCGCGCACCGCCTCGGGCAGGGCGGCGACGGCGGCGCGGTCGGTGACGTCCATGCAGTGGCTGGCGGCACGAACGCCGAGCGCTTCGCTGGCGCGCGCCGTGTCGGCAAGCCCCGCGGCGTCGATGTCGACGAGCGCGAGATGGCAGCCGCGCTGCGCCAGCGCGATCGCGATCGCACGGCCGATGCCGCCGCCGGCGCCGGTGACGACCGCGACCCGGCCGCGCAGGATCACGGCAATGCACCCGCCGCGCCGAAGCGCAGCACGCCATCGTCGATGCGGCCATAGCGGATCGCGAGCATGTCGCTGAGATAACTCTGGTGGACCTGCCAGGGTTTGCGCGTGCCCTGCTTCGGCAGCCGGTCGAGCGCGCGCTGCACGTAGCCCGAAGTGAAGGTCAGGAACGGCGCCGTGCCAACGGTCGGATCGCGACGCGGAACGACGATCGTCGCGCCGCGCCGGTCCATGTGGCGAAGCAACCGGCAGACATAGTCCGACGTGAGGTCGGCCTTCAGCGTCCACGACGCATTCGTGTAGCCGAAGCAGAGCGCGAGGTTGGGGACGTCGCTCAGCATCATTCCCTTGTACGCCATCGCCTCGTTCGGCCGGCACGGCACGCCGTCGATCGTCAAGGCGATGTCGCCGAGCAGGTTGAGCTTCAGCCCGGTCGCGACGACGACGACATCGGCCGGAAGCGTCGCGCCCGACGTCAGGTGGATGCCGTCGGTGGTCAGGCGGTCGATGGTGTCGGTAACGACCGAGGCACGGCCGGCACGGATCACGCCGAAGAGATCGCCGTCGGGGACGAGGCAGACGCGCTGGTCCCACGGGTTGTAGCGCGGCGAGAAATGGGTGTTCGCGTCGCAGCCGGGCCCGACCTGCGCCGCGGCCATCGCGACGAGACGCTCCTTGACCTGCTGCGGCCGGCGCCGCGCGAGACGGTAGTAGAAGGTGCCGATGAGGACGTTCTTCCAGCGCGCGAGCGCGTAGGCGAGTCGCGCCGGCAGGACGTTGAGCAGCACCCTCGCGATGCGGTCATGCGCCGGCCGCGTGACGACATAGGTCGGCGAGCGCTGCAGCATCGTCACGTGCGCGGCGGTTGCCGCGAGCGCTGGAACGAGCGTCACCGCGGTCGCGCCGCTGCCGATGACGACGACCTTTTTGCCGGCGACATCGAGGCCCTCCGGCCAGAACTGCGGGCTGACGAGCGGGCCGCCGAAGTCGGCCTCGCCGGCGAACTCCGGGCGATGCCCCTCGGCATAGCTGTAGTAGCCGCTGCAGGCGAAGAGGAAGCGCGCCCGCCACTGCACCAGTGCGCCGTCGGCCTTGCGCTCGCCGCGCACGGTCCAGCACGCGTCGGCGCTCGACCACTCGGCGCCGCGGACGACGTGGCCGAACTGGATCTTCGGCACGATGCCGGCTTCCTCGGCGGTCTCGCGGATGTAGCGCAGGATCGACGCGCCGCCGGCGATCGCCTGCGGGTCGGTCCACGGTCGGAACCGGTAGCCGAGCGTGAACATGTCGGAGTCCGAGCGGACGCCGGGATAGCGAAACAAATCCCAGGTGCCGCCGATCGCCGCTCGCGCCTCGACGATCTGGTAACGCTTGTCCGGGCAACGTTGCTGCAGGTGGTGGGCAGCGCCGATCCCCGACAGGCCGGCGCCGACGATGAGGACGTCGAGCAAGCCGGCGTCGGCG
>DASXIP010000562.1:0-1632 GCA_036497875.1 Caldimonas sp. | reverse complement strand
GCGAAGGAGCTGTTCGAGGAGGTCGGTGCGCTCGATGCGCTGTTCGTCTGTCTCGGCGGCGGCGGGCTGTTGTCGGGCTCGGCGCTCGCGGCGCGCGCGCTCTCGCCGCGCTGCAAGGTCTACGGCGTCGAGCCTGAGGCCGGCAACGACGGCCAGCAGTCGTTCCGCTCCGGCCGCATCGTCTCGATCGAGACGCCGCGCACGATCGCCGACGGCGCGCAGACGCTCCACCTTGGCGAGCACACGTTCCCGATCATCCGGCGCGACGTCGCCGATATCTTCACCGCCAGTGACGCCGAGCTCGTCGACGCGATGCGCTACTTCGCCGAGCGCATGAAGATCGTCGTCGAGCCGACCGGAACGCTCGGCTTCGCGGCCGCCCGGCGAATGCGCGCCGAGCTCAAAGGCCAGCGCATCGGCGTACTGATCAGCGGCGGCAATGTCGACCTGCAGCGGTTCGCGGAGCTCGTCGGGTCCGCAAGCTCGCGCGGCTGAGGAAGGTGCCGGCTCCGCTTCCAGCCGAAATTCTGCGTCGCGGCAGCGCCGTCACTCACTGCGTCGGCCAAGACTGCGATCGTCAAGCGCGACAGCCTCACCTGGTCGAAGACGAGCGACACGTCGGTGACCGTGGCTGCCGACGCCGGGACGACTCTGACCGGCTGGAACCTGATCCGCCTCGGCGGAATTGCCAGCGGTTCGGCTTGATCCAGTCGAGCTAGAACAGCTGCCCGTGGATGCGGTCGATGGACGCGGCGCAGTCGGCGCCGAACGGCCCGGCCTTCGTTCAGGGACAAAACGACCAACGAACTGGGCTCGCCGCTCCGAGCATCGCAGCCGTGCGGCCTCGGCACTCTGCCGTTGCCCGCTCAACTTCGTCGTTGACTACCGCTGCGGCGCGAACTTCGCCAACATCGGCCGCGTGCGACGCTCGGGGCGGTGGGCCCGCTGCACGGCACGCTGCAGGGTCAGGTGGAGCACGTCGCGCTGGGCGTGGCTTCCGCCCAGGCGGTGTGCGATCGCCGGCAAACCGGCAAGCAGTTTGATCGCGACGGCGTCATCGCCGCGGCCGAAGGCCATCAGCGCGCGGCACGCGGGCAGACCGAGCTGGCGGGTGGTTTGGCCATGACGGGTGCCCAGCGGCTGGCTGCGCAGCAGGCGTGCTTCGAGGCGCCGGGCAAGATTCCAGTCGTTCGCGCCGACGAACGCGAGCATCGCGTGGACGTCGCTGAAGCTGCAATAGCCATCGTCGATGCGCGAGGACCAGGAGTCGGCGAGCTCGCTCCAGCGCGCACCGGCATCGCCGCCGAGGAGGACGATGCGCCAGAGGAGCGCCGACGCATCGATCAGGTCGGACAGCTCGTCTGAGCGATCGCCGCGCACGTGGCTGTCGTACAGCGCCAGCGCAGGCCGGGTCTCGCCCCGAGCGAGGTAAAACAGCGCCACGTGCCACCAGCCGTGGATGACGATGGAGCTCCGGGTCGCCCACACCGGGGCGTGCTCGGACATCCAACGCACGCCCGCCTCGGCGCGATCGGTCATCTCGAACACGTGCGCCATGGCGTGGCAGGCGCGTGCGTCGAGCGGATTCAGCTCCAGGGCGGCGCCCGCCGCAGCCTCGGCGCGCGCGTAGCG
>DASXIP010000561.1:0-4305 GCA_036497875.1 Caldimonas sp. | reverse complement strand
TACGCGCCGGGCGGCCTGCCGCGTGCCGAGCGCGAACTGGGCGCGATGGTGGTCTCGGTAACCAACGGCTGCGTCTACTGCACGTCCGTCCACGCGCAGCGCTTCGAGCAGCTCGCCAAGCGCAGCGACACCGTCGAGCAGGTCTTCGACGATCCGGCCTCGGCGGGAACGACCGAGCGCGAGCGCGCGATCGCCCGCTTCGCGATCGCTGTCACCGAGCGGCCGCACACGCTCGGCGCCGACGACATCGCGCCGCTGCGCACGGTCGGCATGGGCGAGGAGGAGATCATCGATCTGCTCCACGCGGTCGCGATCTTCGGCTGGGCGAACCGGCTGATGCAGAACCTCGGCGAGCCTGCAGGCGCGACGCCGTGAGGCCATTCATCGGCCCGCCATCCGGATTCAGGAAAAAGACTTCGGGACCGGCACTTCCGCAGCCAGGGCCCAGGTTCAGCGTGTGAGACCTGCCCAGCCAGAGCGCGCGGTGTCGATGGTCGCGCAACTCGTCGCCGGTGTTCGGATGGATGAACACGTCCAGGGCGCCATGGTTGAGCGCGAGCCAGCTGACACGTGGGCGAAGTCGGCGCTGGCACCAGCCAACTGGTAGCTCCACATCGGGTGCGGGCCGACCGGCTTACGTGAGAGCGCCCCATGCTCATGCGGCCGGCCAGCTCCGCTTCGCTGGTTTCGCGCAACGCCCAGGCTGCGTCCCGGCTGGCGGCATCGAAGTAGACGGGGCTGCCAGCTGTCAATGGCCGAAGGATCCAGAGAGTGCACGCTGCTTCGCGTCTCGGTGGGTGACCTAATACTATGCGGCTACACCACGAGACTGAATATGGGGAACCTCGCGCCGATGCAGACCTTGAAGATCATCTGTCCCAACGGCCACCTCGGCTTCGCGCCGTTGCGAACCGAGAGCTTCCAGCTCGGCGTCGCCGCCGGTCCCGACTACATCGCCGCCGATTCGGGCAGCGACGACGTCGGGCCGGTGCCGCTCGGCTCCGACACGTCGACGAGCCCGCTGGCGTGGCAGCGCCACGACCTCGAGCAGATGCTGCTCGCCGCGCGCAAGTTGGGCGTGCCGATGATCATCGGCTCGGCCGGCGACACCGGATCGAACGGCCGGGTCGACCTCTATGTCGCGATCATCAAGGAGCTCGCCGCCGAGCATCGCCTCGGCAAGTTCAGGCTCGGCTGGTACTACTCGGAGGTCGACAAGGAGTGGCTGCGCGGCAAGATGCGCCGCGGCGAGACCGTCCAGGGGCTCGACGGCTATGCCGACCTGACGGAGGCCGAGCTTGACGCCACCGACCGCATCGTCGCGATGGCCGGCGTGCACCCTTACGTCGAGTTGTTGCGACAGGGGGCCGACGTCATCATCGGCGGGCGCAGCTCGAATGCGGCCTTGTTCGCCGCCGCCGCCTTGCACCACGGCTTTCCTGCCGATAACGCCTATTACCTCGGCAAGGTGCTCGAGTGCGCGTCGTTCTGTGCCGAGCCCTACGGCGGCAAGGAAACGGTGCTCGGCACCGTCTCGCACGACGACGTCGAGGTCACGGCAATGCTGCCGGCGCAGCGCTGCACCGTCGCCTCGGTCGCCGGCCACGCGATGTACGAACGCTCGAATCCCTACGAGGAGCTATTCGCCGGCGGCCGGCTCGACATGACGAACTGCCGCTACGAGCAACTCGACGAGCGCACGACGCGCGTCACCGGCTCGCGCTTCGTCCCGTCGGACGGCATCCGCGTCAAGCTCGAAGGCGCCGGCAAGGTCGGCGAGCGCTTCGTCGGCATGTGCGGCATCCGCGACCCGTACACCATCGCCAACGTCGATCGCGTCATCGACTGGGCGCGCGCCAAGGTCGCCGAGCGCTTCGGTACCACGGGGTACGACCTGCACTACAAGGTCTACGGGCGCGACGGCGTGATGGGCGACCTCGAGCCGTTGCGCGACCGGCCGGGCCACGAGCTGTTCATCCTCGTCCAGGGCGTGGCGCCGACGCGCGAGATGGCCGAGGAGGTGACGCTCACCGGAGTGCGCCAGATGTTCTACGCGCGCCTTCCCGACGTGAAGGGAACGGCCGGCTCGGTGTCGTTTCCGCTCGACGAGGTTCTGGCGGCGAGCCCGGCCTACCGCTGGACGCTGAATCACACGGTCGCGGTGGCCGACGGGCTCGAGCTGTTTCCGACCCACCTCGTCGACGTCGGAGGACCCGCATGACGGCGCAGACCCTCAGCGACCTGGCCAAGACGATCCGGAGCAAGAACGCCGGCGTCAACAAGATCACCTTCGACATCATCTTCCGCGACCGCAAGAACTACGAGCGCGTCAAGCGGACCCGGGTGCTGACGCGCGAGAGCGTCGCCGCGCTCTACCGGATCCCGCCAGAGCGGATTTCAGACTTCGTCGAGTACGACCCGGCGTACGCCATCAAGTTCACGATCTACCGCCTCGTCCCGAGCGGCTCGGCAGGCGACGGCGACATCTTCGGCGCGCAGCAGTACGCGCCGCTGCTCGGCGTGGCCGTCCCGCCCTGACGCCGCGTCGCCTCCGTTCCTCGTTTCGCTCGGGACCCCCATGCGTACGCCGATCTCCCGACTCTTCCTGTGCGCCGCTCTGTGGCTGGGCGCCTCGTTAGCCGCGCAGGCGCAGACGACGATTCCCAAGCTGATCAAGATCGTCGTGCCGTTCTCGGCAGGCGCCAGCAACGACGTCATCGCCCGGGCGATCGCGGTGCCTCTGGGCCAGCGCCTGCAGACGACGGTCATCGTCGAGAACAAGGCGGGCGCGGCCGGCGTGATCGGCTCCGACGCCGTCGCCAAATCGCCGCGCGATGGCTCGGTGCTGCTGCTCACGTCGTCGACGTTCCTGACCGCCGCAGCGACGCAGGCGCGCCTTCCCTACGATCCGATCGCGGCGTTCGTGCCGGTCGCCATGGTGGGCGAAGGACCGCTGCTGCTCGCCGTCGCTGCCTCGACGCCGTACAAGACCCCGGCCGAGCTGTTCGCCGCCGCGCGAGCGAGACCGGAGGAGCTCACTTACGGTACCGCAGGCGTGGGCTCCGTCGGCCACCTGGCGACCGAGCTGATGAGCGATGCCGCGAAGGTGCGGATGCGGCACGTGCCGTACAAGGGCGCGGCCAACGCAACGCAAGACCTGGCCGGCGGCCAGATCGACGTCATGGTGGCGAACTACAGCACGCTGGCGGCGGTGATCGCCAAGGGCGGCGGCGGCAGGGTCCGGCCGCTGGCGGTGACGTCGAAGCACCCGCACCCATCGTTCGTCGGCTTGCCGCCGCTCGCCGCCAGCGTCAGCGGCTATTCGATGGACATCTGGATCGGCGTGTTCGCCCCCGCCGGCACGCCTGCGCCGCTGGTCGAGCGGCTGAACCGCGAGATCAATGAGATCTCGGCGTCACCGGAGCTCGCCACGCTGCTCGGCCCCGACGGAACCTTGCCCGAAGCGATGACGCCGGCCGCGTTCGCCGCGCGGGTGAAGGAAGATCTCGCAAAGTGGAAACAGGTGGCGGCAGAGCACAAGATCATCGCGGAATAGGCTGTCGCCCGGCCTCCTGCCCGCTGCCGTCGGCGGTGGCCTGCGCCGCTCGCACTTCCACCCTCACCTGTTCCGTCAGCTCGGCCTTGATCTCGCTGAACGCGGCCGTCGTCTCGAGGATGCTCGCGGTCGTCGGCGCGGCCGGGCCCGCGGCGCTCATCGGCCGAGCACCGCCCACGGGAACGGCGCCGGTTCATCGCCTCGAAGAGCACATCGCTCACCAGGCCGATGACGCCGGTGACGATGATCCCGAAGATGATCTGGTCGGTCGCGAGTAGCGCCTGGCTGTCGGTGATCATGTGGCCGATGCCGCTCGAGGCGCCGATCAGCTCGGCGACGATCACGTAGGTCATGCACGCGCCGGCGGCCTGCCGCGCGCCGAGCGCGAACTGGGCGCGATGGTGGTCTCGGTAACCAACGGCTGCGTCTACTGCACGTCCGTCCACGCGCAGCGCTTCGAGCAGCTCGCCAAGCGCAGCGACACCGTCGAGCAGGTCTTCGACGACCCGGCCTCGGCGGGAACGACCGAGCGCGAGCGCGATCGCCCGCTTCGCGATCGCTGTCACCGAGCGGCCGCACACGCTCGGCGCCGACGACATCGCGCCGCTGCGCACGGTCGGCATGGGCGAGGAGGAGATCATCGATCTGCTCCACACGGTCGCGATCTTCGGCTGGGCGAACCGGCTGATGCAGAACCTGGGCGAGCCGGTGGAAGCGGCGACTCTTTTAGCGGCTGCTAACGACCAAAG
>DASXIP010000560.1:0-5250 GCA_036497875.1 Caldimonas sp. | reverse complement strand
CGGCGAGGTCGCGCTGCCACGCCGCGGTCATCGTGTTGACGGCGGCGGCGGCGGCGTCGAAGGTGATCGTCAGCAGGCCGTCGGCATCGATCTCGTAGCGCAGCGTCTCCATGGGCCGCCTCGTCAGACGCGCTCGACGATGGTCGCGATCCCCATCCCGCCGCCGACACACAGCGTGACGAGGCCGCGCTTGAGTTTCCTGCGCTCGAGCTCGTCGAGCAGCGTGCCGACGAGCATCGCACCGGTCGCGCCGAGCGGGTGGCCCATCGCGATCGCGCCGCCGTTGACGTTGACCTTCTCGTGCGCAACGCCCATCTCGCGCATGAACCGCATCGGCACCGCGGCGAACGCCTCGTTGACCTCGAACAGGTCGATGTCGTCGACGGTCAGCCCGGCCTTCGCGAGCACCTTGCGGGTCGCCGGCATCGGGCCGGTGAGCATGATCGTCGGATCGGCGCCGGAGAGCGCCGTGGCGACGACGCGGCCGCGCGGCACGAGGCCGAGCGACTTGCCCATCGCCTCGCTGCCGACGAGCACTGCGGCGGCGCCGTCGACGATTCCCGACGAGTTGCCGGCGGTATGAACGTGCGCGATGCGCTCGACCTGCGGATAGCGGGCGAGCGCGACGGCATCGAACCCCATCGCGCCGAGCTCGGCGAACGCAACCTTGAGCTGGCCGAGGCCCTCGAGCGTCGTCCGCGGCTTGATGAACTCGTCGCGCTCGAGCACAGCGATGCCGATCTCATCCTCGACCGCGATCACCGAGCGGTCGAAGAGACCAGCGCCCTGGGCGGCGGCGGCGCGCTGCTGCGACGTCAGCGCGTAGCGGTCGACGTCTTCGCGGTCCCAGCCGGCGAGCGTCGCGATCAGGTCGGCGCCGATGCCCTGCGGAACGAAGCCGGTCGCGAAGTTGGTCGCCGGGTCCTGCGACCAGGCGCCGCCGTCGCTGCCGATCGGCACCCGCGACATGCTCTCGACGCCACCGGCGACGACGAGGTCTTCCCAGCCGCTCGCGACCTTCTGCGCTGCGATGTTGACCGCCTCCAGGCCCGAGGCGCAGAAGCGGTTGATCTGCACGCCGGCGACCTTGACGTCCCAGCCGGCCTTCAGAGCCGCCGTCTTGGCGATCACCGAGCCCTGCTCGCCGACCGGCGAGACGACGCCCATGACGACGTCGTCGAGCGCCGCCGGATCGAAGTCATGACGCCGCTGCAACTGGACGAGCAGCCCGGCGAGCAGGTCGACCGGTTTGATCTCGTGCAGGCTGCCGTCCTGCTTGCCCTTGCCGCGCGGCGTGCGGACGGCGTCGAAGATCATGGCGTTCGGCATGGCGGCTCCTGTGGCGGCCGGCCGATTCGGCTCGTCCGCATTGACAATCGATTATCCGGCTGGGCACACTGGCCGACAACCAAGCAAGTGCTTGGTTGAATCCTTGACCGCCTTTCCTCGATGAGCTCGTACCGATCGATCTTCGCGCCCGGCCTCCTCGGCGGCCAGGTCGCCATCGTCACCGGCGGTGGCTCCGGGATCGGCCGCTGCACGGCGCACGAGATCGCGTCGCTCGGCGCCGCTGTCGCGATCGTCGGCCGGACCGACGCCAAGCTCGTTGCGGTGAAGGACGAGATCGAGCGCGCCGGCGGCGTCTGCTCGAGCCACGTCTGCGACGTCCGCGAGGAAGCGCAGGTCCAGGCCGTCGTCGCCGCCGTCCTCGAACGGCATGGCCGGATCGACGCGCTCGTCAACAACGCCGGCGGCCAGTTCCCGGCCAGGCTCGCCGCCATCAGCGCCAAGGGCTGGGACGCGGTCGTTCGCAACAACCTCACCGGCGGCTTCCTGGTCGCGCGCGAGTGCATCAACCAGTGGATGCTGAACGACGCCGCTGCTCGTCCGGGCGGCGCGATCGTCAACATCGTCGCCGACATGTGGGGCGGCATGCCGGGCATGGGCCACTCGGGCGCAGCGCGCGCCGGAATGGTCAACTTCACCGAGACGGCGGCGCTCGAGTGGGCGCCGGTCCGCGTCAACGCCGTCGCGCCCGGATGGATCGCATCGAGCGGCCTCGACAAATACCCGCCGGAGATGGCAGCGACCCTGAGGACGATGCAGTCGCTCGTTCCGCTGCAGCGGCTCGGCACCGAAAGCGAGGTCTCCGCCGCGATCGTCTTTCTCCTCACGCCGGCGGCGGCGTTCGTCTCCGGCGCATGCCTGCGCGTCGACGGCGCCGCGCCGAACGCGAAGCGGATCTGGCCCGAGGTCGGCAGCGGCGGATCGACGACGCCGTTCGACGGCTTTCATCTGGCGACGACGCCGCGCGTGCTGCGCGACGACTGACGACGCCGTGCCCGCTCTCGCGCTCGAGCTCGACACCCGCAGCGACGCGTTCGCCGCCAACCGCGCCCACACGCTCGCGCTGATCGAGGAGTGGCGCGCGATCGAGGCACGCACGCGCGCCGCGAGCGCGAAGGCAGCGCCTCTGTTCGAGCGCCGCGGCCAGCTGCTGCCGCGCGAGCGGGTGGCGCGGCTGCTCGACCCCGGCGTGCCGTTCCTCGAGCTGTCGACCCTCGCCGGTTGGCGGCAGGACGTCGATGACGCCGATCGTTCGGTCGCCGGCGGCGGCGCAATCGCCGGCATCGGCGTCGTCTCGGGCGTTCGCGTCCTGGTCCTCGCCGACGACGCCGGCATCGACGCCGGCGCGCTGCAGGCGCAGGGGCTCGAAAAGGTCCTCCGCGCGCAGCAGATCGCGCTCGACAACAAGCTGCCGTTCGTGCATCTCGTCGAGTCGGCGGGCGCGAACCTGCTCAAGTACCGCGTCGAGCAATTCGTTCGCGGCGGCGCCCTGTTCTGCAACCTCGCGCGGCTCTCGGCCGCGGGGCTGCCGGTGATCGCGATCGTGCACGGCTCGTCGACGGCTGGCGGTGCCTACATGACCGGGCTCGCCGACCACGTGATCATGGTCCGCGGCCGGGCGCGCGCGTTCCTCGCCGGGCCGCCGCTCCTCAAGGCGGCGACCGGCGAGGTCGCGACCGACGAGGCGCTTGGCGGCGCCGACATGCACGCGACCGTCTCCGGTCTCGCCGAGCACGTCGCCGACGACGACGCCAGCGCGCTCGCCGTCGGCCGCGCGTTGATCGCTGCATTCGGCTGGCAGCCGCGCGCGACGTGGCCCGACGGGCCGCCGCCGCTCTTCGATGGCGAAGAGCTGCTCGGAGTGTTCGGCGCCGACGCCAAGAAGCCGGTCGACATGCGCCACGTCATCGCGCGCATCGTCGACGCTTCCGACTTCCTCGAGTTCAAGGCCGACTACGGGCCCGGAACGGTCTGCGGCCACGCCGCGATTGCCGGCTTTCGGTTCGGCGTCATCACCAACAACGGCCCGCTCGATCCTGCCGGCAGCACCAAGGTCACGCACTTCGTCCAGGCGTGCTGCCAACTTCAGCAGCCGATCGTCTGGCTGCAGAACACGACCGGCTTCATCGTCGGCACCGAGGCCGAACGCGCGGGCATGATCAAGCACGGCTCGAAGCAGATCCAGGCGCTCGCCAACGCGACGGTGCCGCAGCTCACGGTCCAGTGCGGCGCCTCGTTCGGCGCCGGCAACTACGGCATGTGCGGGCGCGCGTTCGGGCCGCGCTTCGTCTTCAGCTGGCCGACGGCAAAGACCGCCGTGATGGGCGCCGAGCAAGCGGCCGGAACGATGGAGATCGTGATGCGCGAAGGCGCCGTCCGCAAAGGCGAGCCGGTCGACGAGGCGCGCCTGGCAGCGCTGAAGGCGCAGATCGTGGCCACCTTCGAGCGCCAATCGGGCGCGTTCCACACCTCGGGGCTGCTGCTCGACGACGGCATCATCGATCCGCGCGACACGCGCCGCGTCCTCGCCCTCAGCCTCGCCGTCTGCGACGAGGCGGCGCGGCGCACACTCCACCCCATGCAGTTCGGCGTCGCGCGGCCGTAGCGCCCGACGACGTCCTGGAGACCACGATGCAGATGACGCACGAGCACCACGAGATCCAGCGCACGCTGAAGCGCTTCATCGACGAGGAGATCAACCCGCACGTCGACGAGTGGGAAGCTGCCGAGCAGTTCCCGGCGCACCGGGTCTTCAAGGGCCTCGGCAAGCTCGGCCTGCTCGGTCTCACCAAGCCCGAGAAGTACGGCGGCATGGCGCTCGACTACTCGTTCTCGGTCGCAATGGCCGAGGCGCTCGGCCATATCAACTGCGGCGGCGTGCCGATGGCGATCGGCGTCCAGACCGACATGGCGACTCCGGCGCTGGCCCGCTTCGGCAGCGAAGCGCTCTGCCGCGAATTCCTGGTGCCGGCGATCGCCGGCGACGCGGTCGGCTGCATCGGCGTCTCCGAGCCCGGCGCCGGCTCCGACGTCGCGAGCATCAAGACGACGGCGAGGAAGGACGGCGGCGACTACGTCATCAACGGCGCCAAGATGTGGATCACGAACAGCCTGCAGGCCGACTGGATGTGCCTGCTCGCGAACACGTCGGAGGGCGCGGCGCACAAGAACAAGAGCCTGATCATGGTGCCGATGACGACGCCCGGCGTCGTCAAGGCGCAAAAGATCAGGAAGATCGGGATGATGTCGAGCGACACCGGCCTGATCCATTTCGACGACGTCCGCGTGCCGCAAACCAACCGGGTTGGCGAGGAAGGCATGGGCTTCACCTACCAGATGATGCAGTTCCAGGAGGAACGCCTCTGGGCGGCGGCGCACGCGATCCAGGCGCTCCTCAACACGATCCAGCAGACGGCAGACTACGCGCGCGAGCGACAGATCTTCGGCCAGAGCGTGCTCGACCACCAGGTCGTCCACTACAAGCTCGCCGAGCTGAAGACCGAAGTCGAGTCGCTGCGCGGCCTGGTCTACATGGCGACCGAGAAGTACGTTGCCGGCGAAGACGTCACCGAGTGGGCGTCGATGGCCAAGCTGAAAGCGTGCCGCCTCGGCCGCATGGTTCCCGACGCCTGCATGCAGTACTGGGGCGGCATGGGCTACACCTGGGACAACCCGGTCGCACGCCACTATCGCGACGGCCGCCTCGGCTCGATCGCCGGCGGCGCCGACGAGGTCATGCTCGCCATCATCGCCAAGTACATGCACACGCTGCCGTCGCGGCGCTGATGCTGGCGACGCTGCTCATCGCGAACCGCGGCGAGGTCGTCGCGCGGATCGCCGCGACGGCGAAACGCCTCGGCATCGCGACCGTGGCGATCGCATCCGACGCCGATCGCGGCGCGC
>DASXIP010000559.1:0-2888 GCA_036497875.1 Caldimonas sp. | reverse complement strand
CGAATGCCTGATCTACACCGACGTCGACGGCGTCTACACGACCGACCCGCGTATCGTCCACGACGCGCGCCGTCTGAGCACGATCAGCTTCGAGGAAATGCTCGAGATGGCGAGCCTGGGCTCGAAGGTGCTGCAGATCCGCTCGGTCGAATTCGCCGGCAAGTACCGCGTGCCGCTGCGCGTGCTCTCTAGCTTTACGCCGTGGGACATCGCCATCGACGAGGAAGCCCGCTCGGGCACGCTCATCACCTTCGAGGAAGACGTCAAGATGGAACAAGCCGTCGTGTCCGGGATCGCCTTCAACCGCGACGAGGCCAAGATCAGCCTGATGGGCGTCGCCGACAAGCCCGGCGTCGCCCACATGATCCTCGGGCCCGTCGCTGACGCCAACATCGACGTCGACGTCATCATCCAGAACGTCTCTCACGACGGCCGCACCGACTTCTCGTTCACGGTCCACCGCAACGACTACGCGCGCACGATGGAGCTGATGCGCAGCGCAGTCCTGCCGCAGACGGGCGCCGCGGGACTCCTCGGTGACGACCGCATCTGCAAGGTGAGCATCGTCGGCATCGGCATGCGCTCGCACGTCGGCGTCGCGAGCAAGATGTTCCGCGCCCTGAGCGAAGAGGGCATCAACATCCAGATGATCACGACCAGCGAGATCAAGACCAGCGTCGTGCTCGACGAGAAGTACATGGAGCTCGCGGTTCGCGCCCTGCACAGGACATTCGATCTGGACCGGGCGCCGGGCGCGGCGTAGCCGGATCGTCGCGGCCGCACCGGGGTCGCCGCGCGGGCGAGCACGCAGCCCGCTTCAGGACTATGCTCGCCGGGCAAGGGTCCTGCCATGCCGCTGCTGCTCTCCCTGGTGCTTCTGCTGTGGCTCACGCCCGCCGCGGGCGCCGGCGCAACGACGGTCACCGTGCTGACCATCGACGGCGCGATCTCGCCCGCCTCGGCAGACTACCTGGCGCGCGGCCTGAAGCGCGCAGCCGACAGCGGCTCGCGCCTCGTCGTCCTGAAAATGGACACGCCCGGCGGCCTCGACACGGCGATGCGCGACATGATCAAAGGCATCCTCGCGTCGCCCGTTCCGGTCGCGACGTTCGTCGCGCCGAGCGGCGCAAGGGCAGCGAGCGCCGGCACCTACATCCTCTATGCCAGACACGTCGCTGCGATGGCACCGGGAACCAACCTGGGCGCGGCATCGCCGGTCCAGATCGGTCTCGGCGGCCACGAGAACGATCCCGCCGCGCCGCCGGCGCCCGGCGGTTCGGCGCCGGACGCGACTCCTCCTGCATCGTCATCGCAGCCGAGCACGATGACGCTGAAGCAGTTCCACGATGCGTCGGCCTACATCCGCAGCCTCGCGCAGCTGCGCGGGCGCAACGCCGAATGGGCGGAGCGAGCGGTGCGCGAGGCGGTGAGCCTCAGCGCTGACGACGCCTTGAAGCTGCACGTCGTCGACGTCATCGCCGCCGACGTGGGCGATCTGCTCGAACGCGTGCAGGGACGTCGCGTCTCGGTGAACGGCGCGACGGTGGTGATCGACGTCGCCGGCGCCGCGATCGTTCCCTTCGAGCCCGATTGGCGCACCCGGCTGTTGTTCGCGATCGCCTCGCCGAGCCTTGCCCTTATCTTGATGATGCTCGGCGTCTACGGCCTGCTGTTCGAGTTCTCGAGCCCCGGCTACGTCCTCCCGGGCGTCGTCGGCGCGATCTGCCTCGTGCTTGGCCTGTTCGCGTTGCAGATGCTGCCATTCACCTATGCCGGGCTCGGCCTGATCCTCCTCGGAGTTGCGTTTTTCGTCGCTGAAGTCTTCGTTCCCTTGTCGGGTGCGCTCGCGGTCGGCGGCCTGGTCGCGTTCGTGATCGGCGCGACGATCCTGATCGACACCGAAGCGCTCGGCGACGGCGTCTCGCTGCCGCTGGTCCTGACGATCGCCGGCGCCAGTGCAGTGTTCATCCTCGTCGTCGTCGGCATGGCGGTGAAGGCGCGCCGGCAGCCCGTGGTGAGCGGAGCGGAAGAACTTGCCGGCGACCGTGGCGAGGTGCTCGCGGATTTCACCGGCGAAGGCTGGGCGACGATCCACGGCGAGACATGGCGCGTCCGCAGCGCCGTGCCGCTTGCGCAGGGCCAGCCGGTGCTTGTGACCCGCATCGAAGGCTTGACCCTGGACGTCGAACCCCTGACGCTCGAAAGGAACACGTGATGCTCGGCTTCGCATGGCTCGGCTTGCTCGTCCTCCTGGCAGGTCTCTTCGCTGCCTCGGTCCGGATCCTGCGCGAATACGAGCGCGGCGTCGTCTTCATGCTCGGCCGCTTCTGGCGCGTCAAGGGGCCCGGGCTCGTCCTCCTCATTCCGGCGATCCAGCAGATGGTGAAGGTCGACCTGCGCACGGTCGTCTTCGAGGTGCCGACACAGGACGTGATCTCGCGCGACAACGTCTCGGTCAAGGTCAGCGCCGTCGTCTACCTGCGCGTGATCGACGCGCAGAAGGCGATCATCCAGGTTGAGCACTATCTCATCGCGACCAGCCAGCTGGCGCAGACGACGCTGCGCTCGGTGCTCGGCAAGCACGAGCTCGACGACATGCTGGCAGGCCGGGAAAAGCTCAATCTCGACATCCAGCAGGCGCTCGACGCGCAGACCAACTCGTGGGGAATCAAGGTGTCGAACGTCGAGATCAAGCAGGTCGACCTGACCGAATCGATGGTCCGGGCGATCGCCCGCCAGGCCGAGGCGGAGCGCGAGCGGCGCGCCAAGGTGATCCACGCCGAGGGCGAGCTGCAGGCATCGGAGAAGCTGTTCCAGGCCGCCAGGGTGCTGGCGCAGGAACCGCAGGCAATCCAGCTGCGCTACCTGGAGACGCTGACGGTGATCGG
>DASXIP010000558.1:0-1502 GCA_036497875.1 Caldimonas sp. | reverse complement strand
AGCGCGCGAAATGGTCGACCGCCAGCTGCACCAGCTCGTCCACCTCGTCGATGACCTGCTCGACGTCAGCCGGATCTCGCAGGGCAAGGTCGAGCTGCGGCGCGAGCGGATCGAGCTCGCCGCGGTGCTGCGCAACGCCGTCGAGACGAGCCGGCCGCTGATCGACGCCGGCCGCCACGACCTCGTCATCGAGCCGGGGCCGGTGCCCGGGATTGCGGTCGACGGCGACATGACGCGGCTGACACAGGTCGTCGCCAACCTGCTCAACAACGCCGCCAAGTACACGCCCGCCGGCGGCCGGATCACGCTGGCGACGCAGCTCGAGGGCGGCGACGCGATCGTTCGCGTCAGCGACACCGGCATCGGCATCGCCGCCGACCAGCTGCCCCACGTCTTCGAGATGTTCAACCAGGTCGACCGCTCGTCGCCGCGCGCGCAGGGCGGCCTCGGCATCGGCCTTGCGCTCGTCAAGCGGCTGGTCGGCATGCACGGCGGCAGCGTCTCGGCGGCGAGCGCAGGGCCGGGCCGCGGCAGCCGCTTCGAGATCCGCCTGCCGGCGGTCGGCCGCGCCCGCGCGGCGGAGCGCGGCGGCAAGGGTGCAACGAGCGCCGCGGCTGGCGAAGGCGTGCACGTCCTGGTCGCCGACGACAACCGCGACAGCGCCGACAGCATGGCACTGATGCTCGGCCTGCTCGGCTTTCGAACGACGGTCGTCTACGACGGCGACGATGCGCTGCAGGCGGCGGCGGCGCTCCGGCCGCGGGTCGCGATCCTCGACATCGGCATGCCGCGGCTGAGTGGCACCGAGGTCGCGCAGCAGCTGCGTGGCAACGACTGGGCCGACGGCATGGTGCTGATCGCGCTCTCCGGCTGGGGTCGCGACGACGACCGCCGCCGAACCGCCGAGGCTGGTTTCGACCATCACCTTGTCAAGCCGCTCGACCTCGATAGGCTCTCGCGCCTGCTCGCTCCGGTCGCCGGCAGCCAGAAGGCGGCGCCGTGAGCGCCGATGCCGAGGACCACGACACCTTCGTCGTCCGCTTCGGCAACGGCGTGCGCGTCGTCGCGATCTCGCTGCCGCACCTCGGCAGCGTCAACGTCAGCGTGTTCGTGCGCACCGGCAGCAGCCACGAAAGCCGGCGCCTGAACGGCATCAGCCACTTCGTCGAGCACATGGCGTTCAAGGGAACTCGCACCCGCAACTGCCAGCAGATCAACTGGGACGCCGAGCGCCTCGGCGCCGACGTCAACGCGCATACCGACAAGGACCACACGGCGTACCACATGCGCGGCCTCGCGGCCGATGCGCCGAGCTTCGTCGCCATGCTCGGCGACATCGTCCTCGCGAGCAGCTTCCCCGACGCCGAGCTCGAGCGCGAGCGCCAGGTGATCCTCCACGAGCTGACCGAGGACGACGAAGACGTGCTCTCGACGGCCGACAAGCTGTTCGACCGGCTCTCGTTCGGCAGCCACGCGATCGCGCAGCCGGTGATCGGCACCCG
>DASXIP010000557.1:0-3372 GCA_036497875.1 Caldimonas sp. | reverse complement strand
GCACTACAGCATCCGCACCGAGCAGGCGTACGTGCATTGGGTGCGCGCGTTCATCCGCTTCCACGGCCTTCGCCATCCGGCGGAGATGGGTGCGGTCGAGGTCGAGGCGTTCCTGTCATGGCTCGCAGGCGAGCGTCGGGTGGCGCTGGCGACTCACCGGCAGGCCTTGTCGGCCATCGTCTTTCTCTACACGAAAGTGCTCGGGCTCGACTTGCCTTGGCTGGCAGCCATCGGCCGACCGCAAGCGCATCGGCGCTTGCCGGTGGTGCTGTCGCATGCGGAGGTGGCGGCGCTGCTCGGCAACATCGAATCGATCTCGCATCGACGCTTTGCCGAGCTGCTCTACGGCACGGGGATGCGGCTCATGGAAGGGCTTCGCCTGCGAGTCAAGGACATCGATTTCGCACATTCGGCCATCGTCGTGCGCGAAGGCAAGGGCGGCAAGGACCGGGTCGTGATGCTGCCGGCCTCGCTTGCGCACGGCCTGCGCGAACAGCTTCGCGAAGGTCGCCGTCTGTGGCAGTCGGATCGCGTCGCCGGCACCGCCGGCGTGCAGATGCCCGACGCACTCGAGCGCAAGTTCCCGCGCGCCGGCGCGTCCTGGAGCTGGTTCTGGGTCTTTCCCCAAGCCGAGCGAGCTGTCGATCCGCGTACCGGCATCGAACGTCGGCACCACGCCTTAGATCAGAGCTTCCAGCGCGCCTTCAAGCGCGCGCTCGTCGCCGCCCGGATCGACAAGCCGGCAACGCCGCACACGCTGCGCCATTCGTTTGCCACCCATCTGCTGCAGGCCGGCTATGACATCCGCACCGTCCAGGCGTTGCTCGGCTACGCCGATGTCAACACGACCATGATCTACACGCATGTGCTGAAGCTCGGTGGTGGCGCCGTGCGCAGCCCACTCGATCTGCCTCGTCTCGGTGGTGGTGGATCTGCAAAAAGCCCATGGCCAGTTGCGGTCGCGCCGGAGGAGGAGAAGGAAGAGAACAAGGACGACGGCAACGAAGACGCCGTCGGCAACGGCGGCACCTGGGAGGTTGATCTCGACGAGTACCGCTTCGGGCCGCTGCGCCCGCCGCCGCGCGTCGAGGAAGACCATCGTCTCGCAGCCTTCGGCGCGTTCCCACTGTGCTACCGCGCTACGCCGAGCTCCACTGCAAGAGCAACTTCAGCTTCCTGACCGGCGCGTCGCACCCGGAGGAGCTGGTCGAGCGCGCGGTCGCGCTCGGCTACGGCGCGCTCGCGATCACCGACGAGTGCTCGCTCGCCGGCGTCGTCCGCGCGCACCTCGAAGCGAAAGCGCAGCAGCTGCATCTCGTCATCGGCAGCGAGATGCGGCTCGTGCTGCCCGGCAGCAGCGGCACGCCGCACGCGCGCCTCGTCGTGCTCGCGCAGACGCGGCGCGGCTACGGCAACCTCTCGCACTGGATCACGGTCGCGCGTCGGCGCGCCGAGAAGGGCAGCTACATCGCCCATCCCGGCGACGTCGAGGGCAAGGTGCCGAACGCGCCCATGCTTGCCGGCCTGCCCGAGTGCCTGGCGCTTCTCGTGCCGTCGGTCGCGCAGCCGTTCGAGGACGTGTTCGCGCACGCGATGTGGCTGAAGACCTGGTTCCAGGGCCGAGCCGCGATCGCCGTCGAGCTGCTGCACCGCGCCGGCGACGACGATCTCGTCGACACGGTCGTGCGCGTCGCGCAGTTCACTTCGCTGCCGATCGTCGCCGCCGGCGACGTGCTGATGCACGTCCGCTCGAGAAAGCCGTTGCAGGACACGCTCACCGCGACGCGTCTCGCCAAGCCGGTCGCCGAATGCGGTTTCGCCCTCGAACCCAACGCCGAGCAGCACCTGCGCTCGCGCGGGCGGCTGGCGGCGCTCTACCAGCCCGAGTGGCTCGAGAATACGATGGTGCTTGCCGGCCGCTGCAGCTTCTCGCTCGGCGAGCTGAAGTACGAGTACCCGCAGGAGATCGTCCCGTCGGGCGAGACGCCGGTGTCGCACCTGCGAAAGCTCGTCGAGGCCGGCGTGCCCAAACGATTCCCCGACGGCCTGCCCGAGGAATATCGGCAGTCGATCGAGAGCGAGCTCGCCGTCATCGCCGAGCTCGCGTACGAGGCCTACTTCCTCACCGTCGCCGACATCGTTGCCTGGGCGCGCGCGCAAGGCATCCTCTGCCAGGGCCGCGGCAGCGCCGCCAACTCGCTCGTCTGCTACTGCCTCTTCGTCACCGAGGTCGATCCGCGGCGCGCGACGCTGCTATTCGGCCGCTTCATCAGCGTCGAGCGCAATGAGCCGCCCGACATCGACATCGACTTCGAGCACCAGCGGCGTGAGGAGGTGATCCAGTACATCTACCGCAAGTACGGCCGCCACCGTGCCGCGCTGACCGCGGTCGTCATCAGCTACCGGCCGCGCTCGGCGCTGCGCGACGTCGGCCGCGCGCTCGGCATCGACCTGCAGCGGATCGAGGCGGTGTCGAAGAGCCACCACTGGTTCGACGGCCGTGGCATCGCGCCCGAGCGGCTGCGCGAGAGCGGCTTTGATCCCGACGCGCCGATCGTCCAGCTCTGGATGGAGCTCACAGCTCAGCTGATCTCGTTCCCGCGTCATCTCTCCCAGCACCCCGGCGGCTTCGTCATTGCCAAGGGCCGGATGGCCGAGCTGGTGCCGGTCGAGAACGCGGCGATGCCCGACCGCAGCGTCATCCAGTGGGACAAGGACGACCTCGACGCGCTCGGCCTGCTCAAGGTCGACATCCTCGCGATCGGCATGCTGAGCGCGATCCGGCGTTCGCTCGCGCACATCGCGGCCAAGATCGGTCGCGCCACGTTCGAGATGCATGACATCCCCGACGGCGATGTGCCGACCTACGACATGATCTGCCGCGCCGACACGGTCGGCGTGTTCCAGATCGAGAGCCGCGCGCAGATGAGTATGCTGCCGCGCCTGCAGCCGCGCTGCTACTACGACCTCGTCGTCGAGGTCGCGATCGTGCGGCCGGGGCCGATCCAGGGCGGCATGGTCCATCCCTACCTGAAGAACCGCACTCTCGCCGACGACGAAGTCGATTGCCCCGATGAGCTGAAGCCGGCGCTGCTGCGGACCAAGGGCGTGCCGATCTTCCAGGAGCAGGTGATGCAGATCGCGATGCTTGCCGCCGACTTCAGCGCCGGCGAGGCCGATGCGCTGCGCCGCGCGATGGCAGCGTGGAAGCGGCGCGGCGGCCTCTCGCCATTCCACAAGCGCCTCGTCGGCCGGATGGTCGAGAAGGGCTATCCGGTCGAGTACGCCGAGCGCATCTTCAAGCAGATCCAGGGCTTCGGCGAATACGGCTTTCCGGAGAGCCACGCCGCCGGCTTCGCGCTCCTCGCCTAC
>DASXIP010000556.1:0-1675 GCA_036497875.1 Caldimonas sp. | reverse complement strand
AGCGAGCAGCACGAGGCGCGCTGCCTTCGCGTCGCGCGCCGGCTCGGCCGCGAGCTGCCGCTCGACGTTCGCACGACCTGCCTCTCGGCGCACGCGCTGCCGCCGGAGTACGCCGGCCGCGCCGACGACTACATCGACGCGGTGTGCGGCTGGCTGCCGGCGCTGCACGCGGCCGGGCTCGTCGACGCGGTCGACGCGTTCTGCGACCGGATCGCGTTCTCGGTCGCGCAGACGCGGCGCGTCTTCGCGGCGGCGCGCGCGCTCGGGCTGCCGGTCAAGCTGCACGCCGAGCAGCTGAGCGACACGGGTGGCGCGGCGCTTGCCGCCGAGTTCGGCGCCCTGTCGTGCGAGCACCTCGAGCACCTGAGCGACGCCGGCGCGCAGGCGATGGCGCTCGCCGGCAGCGTCGCCGTGCTGCTGCCGGGCGCGTTCTACTTCCTGCGCGAGACAAAGGTGCCGCCGGTCGCGGCGCTGCGCACCGCCGGCGTGCCGATCGCGATCGCCACCGACCACAACCCGGGCTCGTCGCCGACGCTCTCGCCGCTCCTGATGCTGAGCATGGCGTGCACGCTCTTTCGGCTCACGCCCGAGGAAGCGCTGCGCGGGATGACGGTGAACGCCGCGCGGGCGCTCGGCCTCGGCGACCGCGGCGCGCTCGCCGCCGGCACTCGCGCCGACTTCGCCGTCTGGGATGCGGGCCATCCGAACGAGCTCGCGTACTGGTTCGGTCGCAATCCCTGCCGGCGCGTCGTCCAGGCCGGAATCGAGCGCCGCGGATGAGGAACGAGTCGATCTGCACGCTGCACCGCGGGACGACGCCGCTCCTCGTCAGCCTGCCGCACGTCGGCACCGCGATCCCCGACGACCTCGCGCCGGCGTTCGTGCCGCGCGCGCTCGCCGTCGAGGACACCGACTGGCATCTCGCCGAGGTCTACGCGTTCGCGCGGGAGCTCGGCGCGAGCGTCCTCGTGCCGCGGCTCTCGCGCTACGTCGTCGATCTCAACCGACCGCCCGAGAACGTGCCGATGTACCCCGGCGCGAACAACACCGAGCTGGTGCCGACTCGATTCTTCAGCGGCAAGCCGCTCTACCGAAAGGGCCGCGCACCGGACGACGCCGAGGTGGCGCGACGCGCTCACACCTGCTGGCAGCCGTACCACGACGCCATCGCCGACGAACTCGCGCGGCTGCACGGCAGGCACGGCTACGCGCTCCTCTGGGACGGCCACAGCATCCAGGCCGAGTTGCCGTGGCTATTCCCCGGCCGGCTGCCCGACCTCAATCTCGGCACCGCGAGCGGCGCGAGCTGTGCGCCGGAGTTGCGCGATGCGCTCATCGGCGTGCTCGCGTCGCAGCGATCGTTCTCGCATGTCACTGACGGCCGCTTCAAGGGCGGCTACATCACGCGGCACTATGGCCGCCCCGGCGAGCGCATCCATGCCGTGCAACTCGAGCTGGCACTCTCGGCGTACATGGACGAGCGCCGCGCCGCTGTGCCCGCCGCGTCGCCCGACGTCGCCAAGCTCGCGCTCCTGCAACCCGTGCTGCGCGCGCTGTTGCAGGCGATGCTCGACTGGCGCCCGCATGGCGCGTGACGGCGCCGACGGGCTGCTCTGGGCGCCGCGTGCCCGGCTGCCCGACGGCTGGCGCGAGCACGTCGTGCTGCGCATCCGCG
>DASXIP010000555.1:0-4168 GCA_036497875.1 Caldimonas sp. | reverse complement strand
CGGCCGACTTCCTCGCCAAGAAGACGGTCAAGGCCGACGACCGCGAGTTCACCGCCTCGGGCGACCCGGACGACCTGGTCAGCATCCGCCAGTTCGCCGTCGCCTACCTGCGCCACGAGCAGGATCTCGACCTGCAGGCCTTCGGCGTGCACTTCGACAACTACTTCCTCGAATCGAGCCTGTATTCGAGCGGCCGCGTCGAGGCGACCGTGGCGCGCCTCGGTGCCTCCGGCAAGACCTTCGAAGAAGGCGGCGCGCTCTGGTTGCGCAGCACCGACTATGGCGACGACAAGGACCGCGTCATGCGCAAGTCCGACGGCACCTATACCTACTTCGTGCCCGACGTTGCCTATCACCTTGCCAAGTTCGAACGCGGCTTTCACGAGGCGATCGACATCCAGGGCACCGACCATCACGGCACGATCGCGCGGGTGCGCGCCGGCCTGCAGGCGGCCGCCATGGGCATCCCGAAGTCCTATCCGCAATACGTGCTGAACACGATGGTCCGAATCGAGCGCGGCGGCGAGGAAGTGAAGATCTCCAAGCGCGCCGGCGGCTACGTGACGCTGCGCGACCTGATCGACTGGACGAGCCGCGACGCGGTGCGCTTCTTCATGCTGAGCAGGAAGGCCGATACCGAGTTCACCTTCGACATCGACCTCGCGCTCAAGCAGAACGACGACAACCCGGTCTTTTACGTGCAGTACGCGCACGCGCGGATCTGCTCGGTGTTGGAGCAGTACCGTGCGCAGGGCGGCGATGCGGGCGCGGTCGGCGATGCCGATCTCGCGCTGCTCAGGGCGCCGAGCGAGACGGCGCTCCTGCGCAAGCTCGCCGAGTACGCACCGATGCTCACCGCAGCAGCGGCGAGCCTGGCGCCGCACGAGGTCACGTTCTACCTGCGTGAGCTGGCGGCGAGCTTTCACAGCTACTACGCGGCGGAGCGCTTCCTGGTCGACGACGCGGCGCTGGCGCGGGCGCGCCTCGCGCTGCTCGCGGCGACGCGGCAGATCCTGCGCAACGGGCTCGCCGTCCTCGGTGTTTCCGCTCCCGAACGCATGCAACGAGAGATAGAGACGGCATGAAGGACCTCGGCTCGCGATCCCTCCAGCGCGGGGGCTTTCTGATCGGCTTCGTCATCGGCCTGCTGATCGGCCTCGCCGCGGCTCTCGGCGTCGCGCTCTACGTCACCAAGGCGCCGATTCCGTTCGTCAACAAGGTGCCGGCTCGCTCGTCGACGCAGGACGCAGCCGAGGCCGAGCGCAACCGCAACTGGGACCCGAACAGCGCGCTCGCCGGCCGCAACCCGGCGCCGGGAACGACCGCGTCGGGCGTCGTTGGCAGCGGCGAGCCGCAGGTGCCCCCGGGCGCAGCGCCGCCAGTGGTCGAGTCGGCGGCGCCCGCCGCACCGACGTCGCAGTCGAGATCGGCTCGCGCCGCCGCGAGCGGAGTGATGGCGCTGGCTCCCGCGGGACGGGCGGCGTCGGCGACGGGGCTGGCGAGCGGAGCGTTCACGTACTACGTTCAAGCTGGTGCTTACTCACGCAACGAAGACGCCGAGCAGCAACGCGCTCGCCTCGCGATGCTCGGGATCGAGAGCCGGCTGACCGAACGCGAGCAGGCCGGGAAGATGGTCTATCGCGTCCGCGTCGGCCCGTTCGAACGCCGCGAGGACGCCGAAGTCACCAAGGGCCGCCTGGGCGATTCCGGCGTCGATGCGGCGCTGGTGGCAGTCCAGAAGTAGCCTGCAGCGACATTCACGACGAACTTCGTCCGCACGATCGTCGCCGCTAGGCGGTACGCTACGTCCGCGATGCCCATCACCAGACGCGATTTTTCCCGCAGCGTTCTCGGCGCCGGCCTGGCGAACCTGCTCGCCTTGCCCGTCCACGCCCAGAAAGCGCCGGTCGAGGGCGTTCAGTACGTCCGCCTCGCCCAGCCGGTGCCGGCCGGCCCGCCGGGCAAGATCGAGGTGATCGAGTTCTTCTGGTACGAATGCCCGCACTGCAATGCATTCGAGCCGGCGCTCGACGCGTGGGCCAAGCGACAGCCCGAGGACGTTGCCTTCCGTCGCGTTCCGGTCTGGTTCCGCGAGGAGCCGTTCACCGTCCAGCAGCGGCTCTTTTACGCACTCGAGGCGCTCGGCGTCCTGCCGGCGCTGCACCGCAAGGTCTTCTACGCGATCCACAGCGAGCACATCCGCTTGCGCACCCCGGAGGACCTGTCGGCGTTCGCGCTCAAGAACGGCATCGACCCGCTCAAGTTCATCGCCACCTACAACTCGTTCGGCGTGCAGGTGAAGTCAATGCAGGCACGCGAGACCGCGGCGGCCTACAAGATCGATGCGGTGCCGGCGATGGGCGTCCAGGGCCGCTACTACACCAACGGCACCCTCGCGAATGCCGGCGCCGGACCCGGCTCCAACGACCGCATGCTCGTCGTCGTCGATGCGCTGATCGCCAAGGTCCGCCAAGGCGACCGCGCCTGAGTCGCGCCGCCGACGCGCGGCTCGGCAAATCCTCTCTCCGGCACCCCGCGGGAGGATTTCACGGCGAGAACCTAGCGGCTCCGCAGGTGGCGTGGCATAGAATGGCCTGCAAGATTCATGCCGCTATCCGGAACCGCGCGCTCCCCGTGGCCATCGACCGACCCGCTCCCCTCCTTCGCCTGCGCTTCGGCACGGCCGTCGCCGTCGCCGCCTTTCTGGCCAGTGCACCTGCGTCCCGAGCCGAGAAAGCCGACCAGTTCAAGCCGCTCAACGTCGAGGCCGACCTGCCTGGCAAGATCGACCTTCTCCACCAATTCGTCGTCTTCAACGGCAACGTCGTCGTCACCAAGGGAACGATGGCGATCCGGGCCGCGCGGATCGAGGTCCGCGAGCTGCCCGACGGCTACCACACCGCCGTGGCGTTCGGCTCGCCGAGCCAGCACGCGACCTTTCGCCAGAAGCGCGATGCGCCCGACGAGTACATCGAGGGCGACGCCGAGCGGCTCGAATACGACGGCAAGTCGGACGTCATCCGCTTCGTCAACAACGCCTCGGTGCGGCGCCTGCGCGGCGGCGAAATCAGCGACGAGATCTCCGGCAACCTGGTCACCTACGACAGCACGACGGAGGTCTTCAGCGTCACCGGCGGCGCGACGCCGACCGCTGCCAACCCGGGCGGCCGGGTGCGTGCGGTGCTGACGCCGAAGGAAGGCACCGCCGCGGCGGCCGAAGCGGCGCGCGCCGCGAGTGCCGCGGCGAGCACCACGCCGCAGCTGCGCACTGCGCCCTCGCTCGGGGCCCCCAAGTGAGCGTCGCCACGACCGCAGACGAGGCCCGGCACCGGCTCGAGGCGCACGGCCTGCGCAAGTCGTACGGCTCGCGCAACGTCGTCGACGGCGTCCGTCTCAGCGTGCGAAGCGGCGAGGTGGTTGGCCTGCTCGGCCCGAACGGAGCCGGCAAGACGACGAGCTTCTACATGATCGTCGGCCTGATCCGGCCCGACGGCGGCGAGATCACGATCGAGGGCCGGCGCGTCGAGCGCATGCCGATCCACCAGCGCTCACGGCTGGGGCTCTCGTACCTGCCGCAGGAGCCCTCGATCTTTCGCAAGCTCAATGTCGAGGAGAACGTCCGCGCAGTCCTCGAGCTGCAGGTGGGCGGCGACGGCAAGCCGCTCGGCAGGGCCGCGATCGACGACATGCTCGAGCGGCTGCTGCGCGAGCTCTCGATCACGAAGCTGCGGGCCTCGCCGGCGCCGGCGCTCTCGGGCGGCGAACGCCGCCGGGTCGAGATCGCGCGCGCCCTGGCGACGCAGCCGCGCTTCATCCTCCTCGACGAGCCGTTCGCCGGCATCGACCCGATCGCGGTGATCGAGATTCAGCGAATCATCGGCTTCCTGAAGGAGCGCGGCATCGGCGTGCTCATCACCGACCACAACGTGCGCGAGACGCTCGGCATCTGCGACCGCGCCTACATCATCAGCGAAGGCCGCGTCCTCGCCGAAGGAACGCCCGCGGAGATCGTCGCCAATGCCGACGTCCGCAAGGTCTACCTCGGCGAGCACTTCCGGATGTAGGCATGAAGCAGACGCTTCAAGTCCGCCTGTCGCAGCACCTCGCGCTGACGCCGCAGCTGCAGCAGTCGATCCGGCTGCTCCAGCTGTCGACGCTCGAGCTGCAC
>DASXIP010000554.1:0-3975 GCA_036497875.1 Caldimonas sp. | reverse complement strand
CCTGCCGCGGCCGGGCATGCGCATCGACGCCGTCGTCGACGACGAGCAGGCGTACCCGACGCCGGCGATCGCGGCGCCGCCGACGACGCTGCGCCAGATCGAAGGCGCAAAGACGCTCGCCAAGGACAACCCGGCGGCGGTCGCGGGGATCGTCCGCGGCTGGGTCGGCGGCAACGAAGCCGCCTAGACACCCACAGCCACGACAACGAAGAGACGAAGGCACTCAATCCATGGCGCTCGACGAAGCCGGCCTCGAAGACGCGGCCATCCTCCTGATGTCGCTCGGCGAGGAGGAAGCCGCGGGGGTCCTTCGCCACCTCTCGCCGCGCGAGGTGCGCAGCCTCGGCGAGACGATCGCGCGCATGACGTCGGTGCCGAAGGAGCGGCTCGACAAGGTCATGACCAAGTTCGCGAGCACGGCCCAGAGCCGCAGCCCCCTCGTCGCCGACACCGGCCGCTACGTCAGGAACGTGCTGAAGAAAGCGCTCGACGAGGACAAGGCGAACCTGCTCATCGACCGCATCCTGCATAGCGGCGACATCTCGGGCATCGAGGGCCTGAAGTGGATGGACGCGGCGTCGATCGGCGAGATGCTGCGCCACGAGCATCCGCAGATCGTCGCCGCGGTGCTCGTCCATCTCGACAGCGACCAGGCGGCGGCGGTGCTGAAGAGCTTCGGCGAGCGGCAGCGCAACGAGGTGCTCGTTCGCATCGCGACGCTCGACGGCATCCAGCCGTCGGCGCTGAAGGACCTGAGCGACGTCATGGGCCGCATGGTCGCTGGCGGCGAACAGGCGCGACTGGCGCCGCTCGGCGGCGTCAAGACTGCAGCCGAGATGATCAATCTGCTCGGCACGACCATCGAGACGGCGGCGATCGACTACATCCGCGAGACCGACAACGATCTCGCCCAGCGCATCCTCGACAACCTGTTCACCTTCGACGACCTGATGCGCGTCGACGACCGCGGCATCCAGGCGCTGCTGAAGGAAGTGCAGTCGGAAGCGCTCGTCGTCGCGCTGAAGGGCGCCAAGCCCGAGCTGCGCGACCGGGTGCTGAAGAACATGTCGACGCGCGCAGCCGAGACGCTGAAGGAAGAGCTCGACGCGCGCGGCCCGGTCCGCGTCGCCGAGGTCGAGGCCGAGCAGAAGGAGCTGCTGAAGATCGTCCGCAGGTTGGCCGAGGAAGGCCAGCTCGTGATCGGCGGCGGCAGCGGCGATGACTTCCTCTGACGCGCGCGCCCAGGCCGAGCGCCGGGCCGCCGCCAAGCCGACGCCGCCCGGGAGCGGGTCGCCGTTCGCGGCCGAGCGCGGGCCCAGGGCAAGTCCGCGCGATCTCTATTCGCGCTTCATTCCACGCGAGGAGCTGAGCTCGTTCGCGTCGTGGTCGTTCGGCGAGGTCTCAGGGAGCGCAGCCAACGCGGCGCGCGCCGAGCCCGAGGCGCCGATCGATCCGGCCGAGCAGCACGCGCAGGAGCTGCGCGCGGCGCGCCAGTCGGGCTACCAGGACGGCTACCGCGACGGCCTCGTCGCGCTCGAGGGCTTCAAGCAGAGCTTCGCCAGCCAGACGACGACGCAGGTCGGCGCGCTCGTGAAGTCGGTCGGCGAGCAGCTCGACGCGCTGCAGCAGGAGATGGCACGCGCCGTCGCCGACGCCGCTGCCGCGCTCGCCCGTCAGGTGCTCCGAAGCGAGCTGGCGGTTCGCCCCGAAGCGGTGGCGACGGTCGCCGAGCAGGCGATCGACGCGCTGCTGCTGAGCGCGCGCCACATCGTGCTGCGCGTCCATCCCGACGACCACGCCCTCATCGCCGGCCACTCTGCCGAAGCGATCGCGGCGCGCGGCGCCCGCGTCGTTGCCGACCCGCAGATTGCGCGCGGCGGCTGTCGCGTCGACTCCGACATCGGCCTCGTCGACGCCACCATCGACGAGCGCTGGCGGCGAGCCGTCGCCGCGCTCGGCAGCGCGCTGCCGTGGCAAGCGAGCGATCCGGTCCCAGGACATGCCGCGCCGCCGGAGCACGGCGACGACGCCGCGCCGCAGCCGGAATGAGCACAACCACGTCGACGCCGACGACGACCGACAAGTGGCAACGCTACCTCGCCGACCTGCGTAGCGCGACGGCCGAGACGCTGCCGCTCGAGACGCAGGGCCGGCTCGTGCGCGTCACCGGCCTCGTCCTCGAAGCCGCGGGCATCCGCGTTCCGCTCGGCTCGGTCTGCGAGATCCATCAGGACGGCCGCGCCGGCGATGCCTCGGTGCCGGTCGTCGCCGAGGTCGTCGGCTTCTCCGGCGACCGCGCCTACCTGATGCCGACCGGCGACGTCCACGGTCTCGCCAGCGGCGCGCTCGTCGTGCCGCGGCCGTCGCCGGTGAAGGCGATGCGGCTCGGCACGGCGCGCCATCCCTATCGCCGCACGGTCGACCGCACGCTGCACCTGCCGGTCGGCGACGGCCTGCTCGGCCGCGTCGTCGATTCGCAGGGCCAGCCGATGGACAAGAAGGGGCCGCTCGAGCAGGTCCACGACGAGCCGGTCGCGCGCCGGCCGATCAACGCGATGGACCGCGAGCCGGTGCGAACGCCGCTCGACACCGGCGTGCGCGCGATCAACGCGATGCTCACCGTCGGCCGCGGCCAGCGGATCGGCCTGTTCGCCGGCACCGGCGTCGGCAAGAGCGTGCTGCTCGGCATGATGGCGCGCTACACCGCCGCCGACGTCATCGTCGTCGGCCTGATCGGCGAGCGCGGCCGCGAGGTCAAGGAATTCATCGAGGACATCCTCGGCGAGGACGGCATTCGCCGCTCGGTCGTCGTCGCCGCGCCGGCCGATGCGCCGCCGCTCGTGCGCATGCAGGGCGCGAACTACGCGACCGTGATCGCCGAGCACTTCCGCGACCGCGGCAAGAACGTGCTGCTGCTGATGGACTCGCTGACGCGCTACGCGATGGCGCAGCGCGAGATCGCGCTCGCGATCGGCGAGCCGCCGGCCACCAAGGGCTACCCGCCGAGCTGCTTTGCGAAGCTGCCGCAGCTGGTCGAGCGGAGCGGCAACGGCGTCGCCGGCGGCGGCTCGATCACCGCGTTTTACACCGTGCTCTCGGAGGGCGACGATCCGAACGACCCGATCGCCGACGCCGCGCGCGGCATCCTCGACGGCCACATCGTCCTCTCGCGCGATCTCGCCGAGGCCGGCCACTACCCGGCGATCGACATCGAGCGCTCGGTGTCTCGGGTGATGACCAACGTCGCCGGCGGCGACCATCTCGAGGCGGCGCGGCGCTTTCGCCAGCTGCATGCGCGCCACCAGAAGGCGCGCGACCTGATCCAGCTCGGCGCCTACGTGCCTGGCCACGACAGCGAACTCGACCTCGCCGTCCGCCTGCACGAGCCGATGACCCGGCTGCTGCAGCAGAACATGGCCGAGCGGGCGCCGCTCGGCGACAGCATTGCCTTCCTGCACGCCGTGCTCGCGGCCTGACCCGTTCCTTTCGCTCAAGACCCATTCCCATGCACGACGACCTCAAGCCTCTCGCCCTCCTCCTCGCCCAGGCCGAGCGCCAGCGCGACGAGGCGCTCGTCGAGCAGTTCCACGCCGAGCGCGCCCGCCGCGCCGCCGCCGCGCAGGCCGAGCAGCTCGTCGCCTACCGGCGCGAGTACGAGCAACGTTGGGGAGCGGAGTTCGGCCGCGCCGGCAAGATCGAGCTCGTCCGCTGCTACCACGGCTTCATGGAGAGGCTGACACAGGCGGTCGAGCAGCAGGAACGGCTCGCCGCCAATGCCGCCGGCCAGGTCGAACGTGCCGAAGCGATCGCGCGCGGCCACGAGATCCGCGCCGCCGGCCTGAAGAAGCTCGTCGAGCGGCGGCTGCGCGAGCGCGAAATGACTGCCGCGCGGCTCGAGCAGAAGGAAAGCGACGATCACGCCGTCCGGGCGGCGTGGAGCCGCCTCACGGCTCCGGGCCGGCAGACGGCACTGTG
>DASXIP010000553.1:0-2453 GCA_036497875.1 Caldimonas sp. | reverse complement strand
TTGAACTTGGTTTGCGCCGCGATCCGGGTGATTTCGGCCGACAGTTGCTGATACTCGGTGTCGAGATTGGCGCGGTCGCTGGTGCCGTTCGAGCCGTTCTGCGCCTGGACGGCGAGCTCGCGCATCCGCTGCAGCGCGTCGGTCACCGTCGACAGCGCGCCTTCAGCGGTCTGCGCGAGCGAGATGCCGTCGTTGGCGTTGCGGACGGCGACGTTGATGCCGCGGATCTGGGAATCCATGCGGGTGGCGATCGCCAGGCCGGCGGCGTCATCCTTGGCCGAATTGATGCGCAGGCCAGACGACAGCCGCTGCATCGACGTCGCCAGCGACATCTGCGAAGTGCTGAGGTTGCGCTGCGCGTTGAGCGACAGCAGGTTGGTGTTGATCGACAGTGACATGAATACTCCAAGGTTGGTTGAGCCCGGCCAAGCCGGCGTTACACGCGGTTGCACGAAAGCGAACCTTCGTGCCTCCGTTGCATGCCGCCGTTCGGAGCGCATTCGCCCGTTGCGCCGGCACCGCCCGCGTCAATCGACCGTGTCGTGCAGCGGTGAAGCTGCTCGACCCGACCGGTTGACCGGACCACGAACCCGAGACTCCAGGTACGTTGGGGGGGTTATCGAGCGAGGTCTTGCGAACTTGAGGGCAAACCCGACGCCGTGTGCAATTCCGCCCGATCGTCGATCGCACTTGCTCGGCCGAAAAGAAGCGGCTCCGCCTCGTTGATCGTGAGATCGGCAGCGCGCGGCAATGTTTTCATCGGCGACGCTGGCCTCGCTTCGTGCGCGCTGCTTCCATCGGCAACAACATGCATCGAATTGCACTCGTGATGATCGTTCGTGACGAAGAGCGCAGTCTCGCGCGCTGCCTCGCGAGCGCCATGCCGTGGGTCGACGAGGCCGTCGTCCTCGACACCGGTTCTGTCGACGCGACGGCGGCGATCGCGCGGCGCTGCGGCGCCCGCGTCGCGTCCTTCTCCTGGAGCCGCGACTTCGCCGCCGCCCGCAACGCCGCCCTCGCGCTGACCGATGCAGCCTGGCGAGTCGTTCTCGACGGCGACGAATGGATCACCGCCGGCGGCGAAGCGCTCGCTGCGCTGCGCAGTACGACGCCCGACTTCCTCGGCCAGATCCGGGTCGCCAGCCTGTTCGACGCCGCCGGCGGCAACGTCGGCTCGGCGCCGAGCTGGATCTCGCGCGTGCTGCCTCGCGGCGTCGTCTACGCCGGGCGAATCCACGAGCAACCGCAATCGGCGCTGGCGCGAAAGCGGCTGGCCCTGGTCGTCGCGCACGACGGCTATCTCGACGCTCAGAAGGGCGCCAAGGCGGGCCGCAACGAAGCCTTGCTCGAGCTCGCGCTCGCGGAGCGGCCCGACGACGCCTACCTCCGCTACCAGCTCGGCAAGGACCTGGAGGTTCGCGGCCTATTCGCCGCCGCCGCGCGTCAGTACGAGCGGGCCCTCGCGACGACGTCGGCGACCGACTCGTGGCGCCACGACCTCGTGCTGCGGACGCTGTTCACGAGCAAGAAGCTCGGCCGCTTCGAATCCGCGGTCGCATTCGCCGAAGCCGAGATGGCGAACTGGTCGGGCTCGCCGGACTTCTATTTCACGCTCGGCGACTTATTGCTCGACACCGCTGCCGCGCATCCGGAGCGCGCGGTCGAGCTGCTGCCGATGATCGAGGCGAGCTGGCTGCGCGCGCTCGAGATCGGCGAGCAGCCCGAACTGCAGGACACGGTGCACGGTCGGGGCAGCTTTCTCGCCGCCCACAACCTGTCGGTGCTGCACGCGGGTCTCGGTCACGAGCGGCAGGCAGCCGAATGGCGCGAGCGCGCGGCGGCCATGCGGGCCGGGGAGGGCGCACGCGCACCGAACTGGCCAGTGCAGAGCGTGCATTTCGGCGCTTCGTCGCCGGCGCTGCAACCTACGCTTCGATCCTGATCTCCACTTGAGCCGACGCGCACTTCGGGCGCGCGCGGCCGCTCCAGAATGGCCCTCCAGCTTCCGCAGCCGGCCTCGCCCGGCCCGTTGCCCGCCCACGCCACTGCCCATCGGCGTTGGCAGACCGGTCAACTCCACGCCGAGCGCGAGCAATGGCCGCTCGCTGCCAAGCGCTTCGAGCAGGCGGCTGCGCTGCATGGTGATCCTGCGTACGGCCTGGCGGCAGCGCACGCGCTGATCAAGGCAGGGCAGAGCGACCGCGCCGCCCGGCGTGCCCATGCCATCCGCGCCGCCGACCCGCGCACGGCCGTCGCCTACGCGCTCGAATCGCATGCGCTTCTCGGCCTCGGCCGTGCCGAGGAAGCGGTCGGCTGCCTGCAAGCGATGCCGGCCGACGTGCCGCGCGACAGCACCCATCACGTGTCGCTGGCGGTCGCGCTGCAATCGTGCCAGCGCCACGAGGAGGCGATTCGCTCGTTCTTGGACGCCCTGGCGCTCAAGCTCGACGAGG
>DASXIP010000552.1:0-9545 GCA_036497875.1 Caldimonas sp. | reverse complement strand
CGTCGCGCGGGTCGGCGACGACCTCCGCCTCCTCCTGCGGCCCGCCGCGTCGCCTGGCTGACGGCTGCCGGGAACCGGCCCGGCCCCTGACGCCTGCGCGACGGCACTGCTGGCGGCCGGCGACGACAATCGCGCCATGTTCACCGGCATCGTCAGCGCCGTCGGTCGGATCGTCGAGATCGAGGCTCTCGGCAGCGGCAGCGCGTTCGGAAGGGCGCTCACGATCGAGACGCCGCCGGGCTGGCTCGGCGCGACGGCGATCGGCGACAGCATCGCGATCGCTGGCGCGTGCATGACGGTCGTCGACCGCGATGCTGCGCGCGACCGCTTCCGGATCGAGATCTCGGCCGCGAGCCTCGCCGCCACCGGCGGCCTCGACGGCGTCGGCGACGTCAACCTCGAGAAGGCGTTGCGCGCCGGCGACCGCCTCGACGGTCATCTCGTCAGCGGCCATGTCGACGGCGTCGGCACCGTGACGCGGTTCGAGCGCGCGGGCGAGTCGTGGCGCCTCGAGGTCGCAGCGCCGGCGCCGCTGGCCCGCTTCCTCGCGCTCAAGGGATCGGTCGCCGTCGACGGCGTCAGCCTCACCGTCAACGACGTCGCCGACGCGGGCGGTGCCTGCAGGTTCACCGTCAACCTGATCCCGCACACCGTCGAGCAGACGACGTTGCGCGGGCTCGCCGCCGGCCTGAAGGTCAATCTCGAGGTCGACCTCATCGCACGCTATGTCGAGCGCATGCTGGACACCGTGCGCCCGGCCGGCGAATCGCCGCGCTCGGCGCCACCGCTCCCTACAATCGAACCGCCATGACGATCGCACCGATCCCAGAGCTCGTCGCCGACCTCGCCGCCGGCCGCATGGTCATCCTCGTCGACGAGGAGGATCGCGAAAACGAAGGCGATCTCATCCTCGCTGCCGACCACGTCACACCGGAAGCGATCAACTTCATGGCCCGCCACGCGCGCGGCCTGATCTGCCTGACGCTGACGCGCGAGCGCTGCGAGCGGCTGCAGCTGCCGCCCATGACGGCCAGGAACGGTGCCCAGCACGGCACCGCGTTCACGGTCTCGATCGAGGCGGCGACCGGCGTCACGACGGGCATCTCGGCCGCCGACCGCGCGCGCACCGTCCAGGCGGCGGTGCGCCGCGACGCCAAGCCGAGCGACCTCGTCCAGCCGGGCCACATCTTTCCGCTGCAGGCGCAGGATGGCGGCGTCCTCATGCGCGCCGGCCACACCGAGGCGGGTTGCGATCTCGCTGCCATGGCGGGGCTGACGCCTGCCGCGGTGATCTGCGAGGTGATGAACGACGACGGCACGATGGCGCGGCTGCCCGACCTCGTCGCGTTCGCCGAGCGCCACGGCCTCAGGATCGGCACGATCGCGAGCCTGATCGAGCATCGCAGCCGCAACGAGTCGCTGATCGAGCGCGCCGGTACGCGCAAGATGCTGACGCCGCAAGGCGAGTTCACCTGCAGCGCCTACAGCGACCGCACCGGCGGCGTCCACCTCGCGCTGACCCACGGCCGCTGGACGCCAACCGACGAGGTTCTCGTGCGCGTGCACGAGCCGCTCTCGGTACTCGATCTGCTCGACGCCGGTCCAGGCGAGCACTCATGGCCGCTGCCGCGCGCGCTTGCCGCGCTGCGCAAGAGCGAGCGCGGCGCCGCCGTTCTCCTCAACTGCGGTGAGAGCGCTGCGGCGCTGCTACCGCGCGCGCTCGCACGCAGCCGTGGCGCGCGCCAGCCGTCGCTGCCGATGGATCTGCGCACGTACGGCATCGGCGCGCAGATCCTGCGCGACCTCGGCGTCGGCCGCATGAAGCTGCTTGGCAGCCCGCGCCGCATGCCGAGCCTGCTCGGCTACGGCCTCGAGGTGACGGGCTTCGTCACCGACGAGCCCTCGGTCCCGGCGAGCCCGGCGGTTCATGCGCAACGCTGACCGCGGCGACCCGGCCCGGCTCGACGGCCGCGACCTGCGCATCGGCGTCGTCCAGGCGCGCTTCAACGCCGAGCTCACCGACCGCATCGCGCGTGCCTGCATCAACGAGCTGATCGCGCTCGGCGTCGCCGTGTCCGACGTCACGCATGTCCGAGTCCCCGGCGCGCTCGAGATCGGCATTGCGCTGAACGCGCTCGCCGACGCCGACGAGCACGATGCGCTGGTCGCGGTCGGCTGTGTGCTGCGCGGCGAGACGTATCACTTCGAGCTGGTCGCCAACGAGAGCGGCGCCGCTGTCACCCGCGTCGCGATCGACCACGGCATCACCATCGCCAATGCCATCCTGACCTGCGACACGCAGGCGCAGGCCGAGCAGCGCGCCGAGGACAAGGGCCGCGACGCCGCGCGCGTCGCGGTCGAGATGGCGAATCTGCTCGACGAGCTGTCGTGAGCGAGCCTGACGACGGCGATCCGGCCGCGCGCCGGGCCGCTGCCAAGCGAGGGCGCGTCGCGGCAAGCGGCAGCGGGTCGGCGGCGAGGCGCGGCGTCGGCGCAAAGTCGGCACGCCGGCGCGCGCGCGAACTCGCTTTGCAGGGACTCTACGAGTGGCTGCTCAACGGCGCCGACGCCGGCGTCGTCGACGCGCATGTCCGCGAGCAGGATGGCTTCGACAAGTGCGACGGTGCGCACTACGACCTCCTGCTGCACGGCGTCATCCGCGAGGCGGCCGTGATCGATGCGCGCCTTGCCGCGCACATCGACCGCCGCGCCGAGCTGCTGTCGCCGGTCGAGCACGCGGCGCTGATGATCGGCAGCTTCGAGCTGCTGCACTGCATCGCGATTCCATACAAGGTCGCGATCAACGAAGCGGTCGAGCTCGCGAAGAGCTACGGCGGCACCGACGGCCACAAATACGTCAACGGTGTGCTCGACAAGGTCGCCGCCGACGTGCGCGGGAGCGAGGTCGAGGCCACTCGGGCAAAGCGCGACTGACGTCGCAGAACTTCGGTTTCTTTGCCGTCGTGCGCGCGTGGCAAACGCCCGGCGAACGGTCGCTCTTTGGTGAGCTTGTGTTACGAACGTAGGCAGGGTCGTGTTTTTCACGCAGTTCGCGCGTGCGCGTCACGTAAGCTGGCGCCGTGAGCACGACCTTGCCGCCTTCCGGTTCCGGCGACACCGAGCCCGGCCCGCCGCCGAGCCTTCCCGCACTCGACACCGAGCCCGGCCCGCCACCGACCCTTCCGATCGCGCTGTGGAGCGATTCCGACCCGCCGCCGGTGCCGGCGGGAACATCGGTCGCGTTCTCGGGCCTCGTCGCATCGCCCACCGATCGCACGATGCCGACGATCGGCCACATCGGCCGCTATGCGCTGAAGTACCAGCTCGGCGAGGGTGGCCTCGGCACCGTCTTCGCCGCGCACGATCCGCTGCTGACGCGCCTGATCGCGGTCAAGACACTGAACGTCAAGGTGCCCGAACACGAGCGCGAGGCGTTCAACACGCTGTTCCTGAACGAGGCTCGCGCCGCTGGCGGCCTCAGTCATCCGCACATCGTCACCGTGTTCGATGCCGGCATCAGCGACGATCGCGCCTACATCGCGATGGAGCTGCTGAAAGGGCGCGACCTGCAGCAGTTGCGCCAGGAAGGCTGGCGGGCGACGCCGGCGCAGGCAGCGCTCATCATCCGCCGCGTCGCCGACGCGCTCGCATTCGCGCACTCGAAGGGCGTGATCCACCGCGACATCAAGCCTGCGAACATCTTCATGGTCGGGCGCACGCAGCCTCGGGTCCTCGACTTTGGCATCGCGCGCGTCGCTCACGAGCAGCAAGACGGCGACCCGCACACCGGCGCCGGCTCGCCTTACTACATGGCACCCGAGCAGGTCCGGCGCGAAAACGCCGACCGTCGCGCCGACGTCTTCTCGCTCGGCGTCGTCCTCTACGAGCTGCTGACCGACACCAAGCCATTCCGCGGCGAATCGCTGGCCGAGATCCGCGACGCGCTGCTCCACCACGATGCGCCGCTCGCGAGCAAGGTCGACCCGTCGGTGCCGAAGGCGCTCGCCGTGATCGCGCAGCGCGCGATGGCGAAGGATCCCGAGCATCGATTCCGCTCGGCGCGCTCGTTCGCTCGCGAACTGCGCCAATGGCTCGACGAGAACCCGACCGGCCCCGACGGCGAGAAGACCGTTCCAGCAGCGGAGACGCGCAGGCGCCGACCGGGCATCGCCACCAGCTTCGCGATCGCGGCCGCGGCCGCCGCGATCATCGGCGGATTGGCGACGTGGGCCATCCTCGCACGGCCGTCGCCCGCACCGGTGGAGGCAACGGCGGTCACTGAACCCCGTTCGCAGACGCCGGCGTTCGACGCTACCGCGCAGCAGGCACCCGTCGTCGCTCCCGCCAACGCCATCGCCGGACCGCCAGCCGCGGAGCAAGCGCCGACCACGGTCACTCCGCCCGCGGCTCCCGCGGTCGCCGTCGCCCCGCCCGCGGTCGTCGAGGGCACGCACCCGACCGCAACGGCAACGGGCCACACGCCGCCAGTCGGAGTGGCGACGATCACGACGCCGAGGGCTGCCGCAACCAATCTCCCCGCCGCCGCGACAACGACCGCGGCGCCGCGCGAATCGCCGAAGGAGCGCCGCGCGCGCGAACGCGCGGCCCGCGAAGGCGACGCCAACGTCGCCGCTGCGGCAAAGCTCTCGCCGCCGCCGACCGGCACGGTCAAGATCGCGATCAGCCCGTGGGGCCTGGTCGAGGTCGACGGCACGTCGTCGGGCGCCGCGCCGCCGATCACCGAGCTCACGCTCGTCGAGGGCAAGCACCAGATCGTCATCCGCAATGGCGATTACCCGGCGTACACGGCGCAGATCCAGGTGACTGCCGGCCAAACCGTCTCGTTGCGCTACAAGTTCGGCTCCTAACCGTGAGACCGCAGGCGATGCGACTTCGGGTCGCGCTAGCATCGGCCGCCTTGCTCGTGGCGTGTGCACAGACCCCGACGGCGCCCGTCGGCGTTCTCGATGTCAGTGCGCGGCCGGCGGAGCGCGCCCTGCTGGCCGGGCTGAAGGCCTACGACGATGCCCAATACGAATCCGCCGAGCGTTTGTTCCGCGAAGCCCTCGCCGCCGGGCTGGCGTCGCCGCGCGACCGTGCCGAGGCGCACAAGCGGCTCGCCTTCCTGCAGTGCGCGGCAGGCCGCCTCGCCGACTGCGAGGCCGAGTTCAGGCTGGCGCGCCAGGCCGATCGCAACTTCGCGCTCGACAGGTCGGAGGCCGGGCATCCCGTCTGGGGCCCGGTCTACAAGAAACTGCAGCCGTGAACCGGCGGCCGCGCCGCCGCAGCGCGGAGCGCTACGGTGACGGCGCGCGGCGCCAGCGGCTTTCGGGTGCCGATCCGCATCTACTGGGAAGACACTGACGCCGCGGGAATCGTCTTCTATGCGAACTACCTCAAATTCTTCGAGCGTGCGCGCACCGAATGGCTGCGCGGCTTCGGCTTCGGCCAGGAAGCGCTCAGGCGCGACGCCGGCGTCGCCTTCGTCGTCAGCGAGACGTCGCTGCGCTATCTGAAGCCGGCCCGCCTCGACGACGTCGTCGACGTCAGCGTCGACGTCGTCCACTTCGGCCAGGCGAGCCTGCAACTCGCGCAGCAGGCACGCCGGGGCGACGAATTGCTGGTCGAAGGCAAGATCCGCATCGGCTGCGTCGAGCTCGGAACTTTCCGACCCTGCCGAATCCCCAACGATATTCGCATGTCCATTCATCGATGAACCAGGATTTCTCGATCGTCACGCTCGTTCTGCACGCGAGCACTGTCGTGCAGGTGGTGATGGCGGGGCTCCTGATCGCATCGCTCGCGAGCTGGACCGTCATCTTCGGCAAGCTCTTCGGCTTGCGCCGCGTCAAGGCCGCCAACGACGAGTTCGAGCGCGAGTTCTGGGCCGGCCGCAATCTCAACGACCTCTACTCCGACGCGACCAAGCACGTCGGCGAGGCGCCGATGGAGCGCATCTTCGCCTCGGGAATGCGCGAATTCTTCAAGCTGCGCGAGAAGCGCGTCATGGACACCGCCTCGTTGCTCGACGGCGCCCGGCGAGCGATGCGGGCGAGCTTCCAGCGCGAGCTCGACGTGATCGAGTCGAACCTGTCGTTCCTCGCCTCGGTCGGCTCGGTCTCACCCTACGTCGGCCTGTTCGGCACGGTGTGGGGGATCATGCACGCGTTCATCGGCCTCGCGAACATGACGCAGGTGACGCTCGCGACCGTCGCCCCCGGCATCGCCGAGGCGCTCGTCGCGACGGCGATCGGCCTGTTCGCGGCGATCCCGGCCGTGATCGCGTACAACCGCTTCGCGCGCGACATCGATCGCACCGCGAGCCAGCTCGAGAGCTTCATCGAGGAGTTCTCCAACATCCTGCAGCGCAACGCCGCAGCGATGCCAATGCCGGCGCCGCCGGCGCCTTCGGTGATCGCGACGCGCTAGGACGAAAGAGCGATGCCCTCGGTCCTCCAGCGCGGCCCGCGCCGGCGCACGATCAGCGAGATCAACATGGTCCCGTTCATCGACGTCATGCTGGTGCTGCTGATCATCTTCATGGTGACGGCGCCGCTCATCACCGCCGGCGTCGTCGACCTGCCGAGCGTCGGCAAGGCGCGCCAGCGGAGCGAGCCGCATGTCATCGAGCTCGTCGTCGCTGGCGACGAGCAGCTTCGCCTGCGCGTCGACGGCAAGGAGCTCGGGCCGCTCGCCGGCGCCGACGTCGCCGCCCGCGTGCGCGACGCGCAGGGCGGCGTCGAGTCGACGCCGGTCGTCATCTCGGCCGACCGCAACGTGCGCTACGAATCGGTCGTCAAGGTGATGGACGCGCTGCAGCGCGCCGGCATTCAGCGCGTCGGCCTGTCGGTCAAGAGTCAGCGCGGCGGCTGACTCGCGCGTTGCTAGACATGGCGAACGGCCTCCATCCGAGATGAATACAGCAGTCCTCGAGCGCGACCTGTTCGCGCCGCAGCAGCCACCGGGAATGCGCTCGGGGCTCGGGCTCGCGATCCTCGCCCACGTCCTGCTCGTCCTGGCGCTCGCCTGGAGCGTCCACTGGAAGGCGAGCGAACCCGAGGGCGTCGTCGCCGAGCTGTGGTCGTCGGTGCCGCAGGTGGCGGCGCCGCGCGCGACCCCGCCCGAACCAAGACCAACGCCGCCGGAGCCAAAGCCGGCACCGCCGGTCGAGGTGAAGCCGGCGCCGCCGCCGCCGATGCGCGCCGATGCGCAGATCGCGATCGATCGCGAACGCGCCGTGCGCGAGAAGGCGCGCCAGGACGAGCTCGATCGCGTCGAGGCGGCGAAGAAGGCCGAGCTGAAGAAGCGCGACGACGCTAAGCGCCTCGAGGCCGAGCGCGTCGCTGCCGAGCAGGCAGAGCAGAAGCGGATCGCCGAGCAGGTGAAGAAGGACGAGGCGCGCCAGGTGGCGATCCGCGACGCCAACCTGAAGCGGATGATGAAGGAAGCCGGCAGCAGCGACGACCCGGCCGCCACCGGCGCCGCGGCGCGCACGTCCGGGCCGTCGTCAGGCTATGCCGGGCGGATCAAGGCGCGCATCAAGCCGAACATCGTCCTCACCGCGGCACTCGATGGCAATCCATCGGCGACGGTCGAGGTGCGCGTCGCTCCGGACGGCACGATCGTCGGCAGGAAGCTGGTCCAGAGCAGCGGCTCGCCGGTGTGGGACGAGACCGTGCTGCGCGCGATCGACAAGACCGAGGTGTTGCCCAAGGATGTCGACGGCCGGGTGCCGCCGACCATCACGATCGCCTTTCGGCCACTCGAATAGCGACCGCGCGGCGACGCGGCTCAGGGCTCGAGGACGAGGCCGCTGACGTACGAGATCGTGTGGCCCTTGGTGTTGTCGGAATCCCCGCCGACCGAAACGCCGAGGACCGGCGGCACGGTCTTGCTCTCGTCGCCGAAAAGACGCAGGAAGTCGGCGCCGACGTCGCGCTTCTCGGCGACCCACCGATCGAGCCGGTCGTTGCCCGATTCGAGCACCACGTAGCGAACGCGCCGGGTGAATACGTTGTCGAGCGTCGTTCCTATCGGCAGGCGCGTATCCCAGACGTAGCAGATGGTCGCCGTCGGCTGCAAGTCGGTCGTCTTGCTACGTGCCAGGCGCAGCAGCTGTCGATCGGTGAACGAGATGTTCTCGATCGGCATGTCGAAGAAGACGCAGACCCTGACCGCCGTGTCGTCACCGCTGCGCGAGCGCAGGTCGGACGTCTCGAGCGGCTTCTCCAGGCGCCATTGCCACGCGAGATGCGTCGACGTAACCGAGCTCAGGGGGTGGACGAGGTTCGCGTACGACTCGTCGGCCTCGATCTTGACGGCTCGCTTGCCGTCGACGTCGACCACCGAGAAACGCGTCAGCGGCTTCGATCCCTGCTGCGGCAGGCCCTGGACATTCCAGGGCGCCTGTGCGGCGGCGCCGACGGCACCGAACGGACTGAGCGCGTTGTCGGCGCAGGCGGCCCCGCCGGACAGGCCAGCGAGCGACAGCGCGGCGGCCAGGGTGAAGACGAGTGAGAGTGCGGAGCGAGGATGGCGGTTCATGGGTGAAGTTTCGCCGTTCTTCGCGCCGTCGGGGCCTCGGCGGAACCCCAACCGCCGCCGCGGGGCCGCCGCCTCAGACACTACCGCAACCCCCGCCGCCCGGGGTTTCGATCACGAAGACATCGCCCGGGGCCATCTCGACGCTGGCGATGTGGTCGAGCGCATCGACGCTGCCGTCGGCGCGCTCGACGCGGTTGATGCCGGGCCGCCCGGCCGAGCCGCCGGCGACGCCGAAAGCGCCATGATGGCGGCCGTTCGACAGGATCGACGCCGTCATCGGCTCGAGGAAGCGGACGCGACGAACACCGCCGTCGCCGCCGTGCCAGCGGCCGCCGCCTCCCGAGCCGGCGCGCAGCTCGAAGCTGTCGAGGCGGACCGGGAAGCGGAACTCGAGCACCTCGGGGTCAGTCAGGCGCGAGTTCGTCATGTGCGTCTGCACGACCGAGGTGCCGTCGAAGCCGCCGACGGCGCGCCCTTCGTCGTCGTAGACCCACCCGGCGCCCGAGCCGCCAGAGATCGTCTCGTAGTACTGGTGGCGAGCGTTGCCGAAGGTGAAGTTGTTCATCGTGCACTGCGCCGACGCCATCACTCCGAGCGCGCCGTAGAGCGCGTTGGTGATGCAGGTCGAGGTCTCGACGTTGCCGGCAACGACCGACGCCGGCGGCCGCGGATTGAGCATCGAGCCCTGGGGGATGATCACATGGATCGGCTTCAGGCAGCCGGCGTTGAGCGGGATCTCGTCGTCGACCAGCGTCCGAAAGACGTACAGCACGGCAGCCATCGAGACGGCGGTCGGCGCGTTGAAGTTGTTCTCGAGCTGCGCCGACGTGCCAGTGAAGTCGATCTCGGCCGAGCGCGTTGCGGCGTCGACCCGGATCGCGACGCTGATCTGCGCGCCGTTGTCGAGCGGCAGCGTGAATGCGCCGTCCTTCAACCGCGTGATGACGCGCCGCACCGACTCCTCGGCGTTGTCCTGGACGTGCTGCATGTAGCTGCGAACG
>DASXIP010000551.1:0-6523 GCA_036497875.1 Caldimonas sp. | reverse complement strand
CGATCGCGTCCTCCAAGGCACCCTCAAGTCCCACCTGAAGACTACCGGGACTCGAAAGCTCTGCGCGATGTTTGACGATCTGCTTGCCACCCTCCTCGACCGTCTCGAGCTTCTCCCGGATCACCGCTTCGACGTCGACCGCATCGTGATAGCGCCGCTTGATCTTCTTGATCAGCGCCGGTGTTGGCTTACCCGCCTTGTCGTAGGCGACGGACACTGGCATGAAGTTCTCGGCCGGAATCTCGCGCGGCGTCGACTGCGACTGCACGCTCTTGACAAGCACGCCAAGGCGGCGCGGCGAGGCAAATGACTCGAATACGAGCGACCCGGTGACGAATCTCCGTTCGAGGAGTCCCTTGGCGAGCTCTTGCGCGAACGCGGTGCCGAGCGCCTTCAGCGACTTCGGCGGCAGCTCTTCGACGAGCAGCTCGACAAGCAGGTTCCGCGCCGCCGTCATGCCGCCTGCTTCTGCAGCTGCGCGATCGCCTCTTCGGCCCACGCCCGCGGCGCCATCGGAAAGCCCAGCCGCTCGCGGCTCGCGAGATAGCTCTGCGCGACGCTGCGCGCGAGATTGCGGATGCGGCCGATGTAGGCAGCGCGCTCGGTGACGCTGATCGCGCCGCGCGCGTCGAGCAGATTGAAGCTGTGCGCCGCCTTCAGCACCTGTTCGTACGCCGGCAGCGCGAGCGCATCGGCCATCAGCGCCTGCGCTTGCCGCTCATGCGCGGCGAACGCGGCGAGCAGGAACTCGACGTCGCTCTTTTCGAAGTTGTAGGTGCTCTGCTCGACCTCGTTCTGGTGGTAGACGTCGCGGTAGCGGAGGCCCTCGGTCCATCGCAGGTCGTAAACGTTGTCGACGCCTTGGAGGTACATCGCGAGGCGCTCCAGCCCGTACGTGATCTCGCCGGTGATCGGCCGGCAATCGATGCCGCCGACCTGCTGGAAGTAGGTGAACTGCGTCACCTCCATGCCGTTCAGCCAGACCTCCCAGCCGAGGCCCCAGGCGCCGAGCGTTGGGTTCTCCCAATCGTCCTCGACGAATCGGACGTCATTGCTGCCGAGATCGAAGCCGAGCGCAGTCAGCGAGCCGAGGTAGAGGTCGAGGATGTCGGCCGGCGCCGGCTTCAGCACGACCTGGTACTGGTAGTAGTGCTGCAAGCGGTTCGGGTTGTCGCCATAGCGGCCGTCCTTCGGCCGCCGGCTCGGCTGTACGTACGCCGCCTTCCATGGCTCGGGGCCGAGCGCGCGCAGGAAGGTCGCGGTGTGGCTCGTTCCTGCGCCGACCTCCATGTCGTACGGCTGCAGCAGCGCGCAGCCTTGCTCGGCCCAGTACGACTGCAGGCGCAGGATGAGTTGCTGGAAGGAGAGCATCGCGGGCGCCTGGTTCTCGTCGTCGTTGGCGGCATCGGCGAGCGCCGGCCGCACTGCCGAACGTTCGATTTTAGGGGTCGCTGCGACGGCGCAAGACGAGCAGCGCCACCGCGAGCAGCGCCAGCGGCCAGAGGGCGAGGTGGCCGGCCCAGAACGCGAATGGCGTCAGTCCGCGGCGCCCCTCGACACTGCCCTCGAGAGTGCCGACCGAAAAGGGCGGCAGCGCGTGGGTGACGACGCCGTGGTGGTCGATGACCGCGGTCGCGCCGGTGTTGGTCGCGCGGATCATCGGTCGCTGCAGCTCGAGCGAGCGCATGCGCGAAATGCGCAGGTGCTGCTCGACGGCGATCGTCTTGCCGAACCAACCGATGTTGCTGAGGTTGGCGAGGATCGTCGGCGCCGTCGACTCGGGGACGAAGCGGGCTGCGAGCTCCTCGCCGAACAGGTCCTCGTAGCAGATGTTCGGCGCCACCCGCTCGCCGTCGACGTCGAACGACGGCGCCACGAGCGGGCCGCGCTCGAAGTCGCCGAGTGGGATGTCCATCATCCGCGTGAACCAGTGAAACCCCGTCGGCACGAACTCGCCGAACGGGACGAGGTGGTGCTTGTCGTAGCGATAGACGCCCTTGGGCAGCGTCGCCGCCTCAGCCGAGATGCCGAGCGCAGAGTTGGTGTAGCCGTGCTCCGGATCGCCGATGGGAATGCCGAGGATCGCCGCCCGCCCCGGCGCGCGGAAGCGCTCGAGCATCACCCGCCACCAGTCGGGATCGAGCGCCGAGAACAGGACCGGGACGACCGTCTCCGGACCGACGACGAGCTCGCCGCGCGCGGCCCCGATCTGCGCGGCGGTCGCGGCGAGGCCCTTGGCGAGGTACGCGCTATCGAACTTCTCCTCCAGCGGCACGTTGCCTTGCAGGAGCGAGATCGTCAGCGAGCGCGTCGGCGTCGTGAAGTCGACGCGGCCGAGCAGCGCACCACAGACGATGGCGAGAAGAAGCGCGCTGCCGGGAGCGATCCACTCGTGGGCGTGGCGCAGGTCGGCAACGCCGAAGCGCGCCGCAACGCCGGCGGCGAGCGCGCCGACGCCGTACACGCCGAGCCAGGGCGCGAACCCCGCGAGCGGCGAGTCGACGTGCGCGTAGCCGCTTGCGACCCAGGGAAAGCCCGTGAAGAGGACGCCGCGCGCAAGCTCGGCGAGCAGCCACGCGGCGGCGAAGACGATCGCGGCGCGCGCCGGCGAGCGCGTTCGCTCGCTCGCGACCAGCGCCATCGCTGCGGCCAGGTAGAGCGAGAGAAAGGCAGAGAGTGCGAGCACGGCAAGCGCGGCGAGGGGCGCCGAGAGGCCGCCGTAGCGGTGCATGCTGACGAACATCCACCACGTCCCTGCGCACAGCCACCCGGTGCCGAAGACGAAGCCGAGCGTCGCGGCGCGGCGTGGCGACGCCGCCTTGACGCGCCAGGCGAGGAGAGCGACGGCGGCCATCTGCAGAGGCCAGAGATCGCCGGCGATGAACGCCGCCGTCTGCACCGCGCCGAGCAGCGCGACGAGCCCGAGCTCAACCGCCGCACGGCGCAACCACGGAACAGGAGCGACCCGGATCTCGGCGGCCGCGGAATCGCTCAAGCGCCGTCGGACCCGAGCGCCTCTTCGGCGGCGCGAGTTACCTTGAACCAGCGCACTGCGCCGCCGCGCGCCAGCATGACGGCGAGGACGAGCCCACCGACCGTCACCGACTCGCCGCGCCGCGGAACGCGGCCGAGCTCGTGGGCGACGAGGCCGCCGATGGTGTCGAACTCGTCGGTCGGCAACAGGACGTCGAAGGCCTCGTTGACCGCGGCGACGGTGGCGTCGCCGGCGACGCGCTGGCTGCCGTCGGCGAGCGTGTAGATGCTCGACTCGCCATCCTCTTCGTCGAACTCGTCCTCGATCTCGCCGACGATCTCTTCGAGCACGTCCTCGAGCGTCAGCAGGCCAGCGGTATGGCCGAATTCGTCGATGACGATCGCGATGTGGTTGCGGTTGGTGCGGAAGTCGCGCAGCAGCTCGTTGAGGCCCTTCGACTCGGGGACGAAGAACGCCGGTCGCAGCAGCGTTCTCAGGTTGAGGCTCGGCGAGCGCTGCAGTTTCAGCAGGTCCTTCGCCATCAGGATGCCGACGATGTTGTCGCGCCGCTCCTCGAACACCGGGAACCGCGAGTGGCCGGTGTGGATGATGACCTGCAGCATCTCCTCGTACGGCGCCTCGAGGTCGAGCAGGTCCATGTGGCGGCTCGCCACCATCACGTCGCCGGCGGTCATGTCGGCCATCCGGATGACGCCCTCGAGCATCATCCGTGACTCGGGCTCGATCAGTTCCTTGTTCTCGGCGTCGGCGAGCGACTCCATCAACTGGTCGCGCGAGTCGGGGCCGGGCGCGACCAGGTCGAGAAGCTTCTTCAGCAAGGGGCGCCGCTCCGCCGGGGCGGTGGCCTTGTCGGCGCCACGCGTGACGCGGGCGGCGGGAAGATCGGACATGGGAGGAAGAACGCGGCCGCTGGATGCGGCCGGACTGCAGGAGCGGAAGCTTACCCCATGGCACCCCCCGAGCCCGCCCCGTGCCCTTGAATTCCGCGCCAGTCGCCCCAATGTGGCACGCTCGCGTTCGCTGGCGCCCTCCGGCCGCCGCGACCCCGTCCAACTAGGTGCACCGCCCATGAGCCTGATCCCCGCCACGATCCTGACCGGCTTCCTCGGCTCAGGCAAGACCACGCTCCTGAAGCGTGTGCTCACAGAGGCGCACGGCCAGAAGATTGCGGTGATCGAGAACGAATTCGGCGAGGAGAACATCGACAACGAGATCCTCGTCCAGGACGCCAAGGAGCAGATCATCCAGCTCAACAACGGCTGCGTCTGCTGCACGATCCGCGAGGACCTGCGAACCACGCTCGCCGACCTCGCCGAGAAGAAGAGGAAGGGCGAGCTCGATTTCGAGCGCGTCGTCATCGAGACGACCGGCCTAGCTGACCCCGGGCCGGTGGCGCAGACCTTCTTCATGGACGACGAGATCGCCGAGACCTATCTGCTCGACTCGATCCTGACGCTGGTCGACGCCAAGCACGGCGACCAGCAGCTCGACAGCCGCCAGGAAGCCCGCCGCCAAGTCGGTTTCGCCGACCAGATCTTCATCAGCAAGACCGACCTCGTCGACGACGAGACCGTCGCGGCGCTGATCCATCGCGTCAAGCACATGAACCCGCGTGCACCGCAGACGAAGGTCAATTTCGGCGAGGTGCCGCTGAAGGACGTGTTCGACCTGAAGGGCTTCAACCTCAACGCGAAGCTCGACATCGATCCCGACTTCCTGAAGGCCGACGAGCACGACCATCACGATCACGATCACGATCACGATCACGAGCATGATCATGAGCACGGCGAGCACTGCGACCACCCGCACCATCACGCGCACGACGACGACGTCAAGTCGTTCGTCTTTCGCGCCGACAAGGCATTCGACGCCGGCAAGCTCGAGGATTTCCTCGGCGCGATCGTTCAGGTCTACGGTCCGAAGATGCTGCGCTACAAGGGCGTGCTGCACATGAAAGGCGCCGACCGCAAGGTGATCTTCCAGGGCGTGCACCAGCTGATGGGCAGCGACCTCGGGCCGAAGTGGGCGCCGGGCGAGAAGAAGGGCAGCAAGATGGTCTTCATCGGCATCGACTTGCCGAAGGACATCCTGAAACAGGGTCTCGAACAGTGCCTAGTTTGAGGCCCGGCCGTCGCGACAAGAGACCCTGATCAGACCTTCGGGCACGCCCTGAGGCGTGACTACAATCCGCGGCGGTCAAAAACGGCCCCGCCTTCGCAACGCCTCTCGCGTGCGAGGCTCGCGATGCCGTTGCGAGGAGAACCCGTGAAAAAACCTGCCGTCAAGAAGACCGCGAAGAAGCCCGCTGCGAAGACCTCGCATGCGCGGCCGACGGCGAAACCCGCGCCGCACCGCACTGCACCTGCCAGGGGCAAGGCCGTCGTGGCGAAGAAGAAGCCCGCGGTGAAGAAACCGGCCGCTGCGAGAAAGCCGGTCGCGACGAAGAAGCCGTCACCGGCCAAGAAGCCCGCCCAAAAGGCGGCGCCGTCCAAGAAGGCCGCGCCGGCGAACGGCCGCGCCGCTGCGCCGGTGACGAACAGGCCAGTGCCGACGAAGGCGGCGCCAGCCAGATTGCCGACGCCGGCGCCCAAACCGCCGACGAGCGGCAAATCGCACGCCGCGAAGCCGCAAGTGCCGGCCGCCGCGCCGGCCAAGACCGCGGCACCGGCGGCTGCCGCGGGCGCGCCCATTGCCAGTGCGCCGAATGGTTTTGTTCCGCGCAAGCCCGGGCGGGGCACGCCGAAGTACTTTGTTGCTCCCGTGCAAGCACCGTTGCCGCCGCCGACGTCGCGATTTGCCGACCGGTTCGCGCCGCCGCGGCCCCCGACACGCGAGATGAACAAGCAAGAGCACGACACGCCCAGGCACGCGCACAAGGCAGACCCGAAGCTGGCCAACGCGTGGAAGACGAAGGCGGGCCGCGATCTGACCGACGACGAGCTGCTCGCGATGCCCGAGTCGGAGTACATGAACGAGAAGCAGCTCGAGTTCTTCCGCATGAAACTGCAGGCGCTGAAGGATGACCTCCTCAGCAATGCGGGCGAGACGACCGAGCATCTGCGCGAGGACACGTCGATCGTTCCCGACCCTGCCGACCGAGCGACGATCGAGGAGGAGCACGCCCTCGAGCTGCGCACGCGCGACCGCGAGCGGAAGCTTCTGAAGAAGATCTCGCAGTCGCTCGCCCGCCTCGACTCGGGCGAGTACGGTTTCTGTGACGAAACCGGCGAACCCATCGGCCTCGGCCGGTTGATCGCCCGGCCCACCGCTACACTGTCGCTCGAAGCGCAGCAGCGGCGCGAGCTGAAACAGAAGATGTTCGGCGACTAGGCCGCGGCCCCGGGGCAGCGATGCCTCGCGCTGGGGGCCGGCCACGAGCCGGAGGCAGCCGCTCCGCTCAGGACTTGCTCTCGATGGCGGAACCCAAAGACACGACGAGCTTCTTTCGCAAGGTGGTCAAATTCGTGGCCAATCCGGCCACGGAATGGACCGACCTCGACGCCCAGAACGACGAGTCGCGCGAAGCCG
>DASXIP010000550.1:0-3525 GCA_036497875.1 Caldimonas sp. | reverse complement strand
ATCATCGTCTACCGCCGCACGCGCGAGAAGATGCCGGCGCACGACTTCGAGGTCGAGGAGGCGCTCGAGGAAGGGGTCATGGTCAAGTGGCTGTCGACGATCAAGCAGGCCTCGGGCGGCGCGCTGACGATCGAGAAGATGACGCTCGACGAGAAAGGTAACCCGCAGCCGACCGGTCAGCTCGAGACGCTCGAGGCCGACTCGGTCGTCCTCGCGCTCGGCCAGGACGTCGACCTTTCGCTGCTCGACCACGTGCCGGGACTGAAGGTCGATGACGGCGTCGTCGAGGTCGATCCGCAGACGATGATGACCGGCTACGCCGGACTCTTCGCGGGCGGCGACATGGTGCCGGCCGAGCGGAACGTCACCGTCGCCGTCGGCCACGGCAAGAAGGCGGCACGCCATATCGACGCATGGCTGCGGGGGGTTGCGCTGCCGCCGCCGGTCAAGCACGCGCCGGCGACGTTCGAGCGCCTCAACCCCTGGTACTACAGCGACGCACCGAAGACGGTGCGTCCGCAGCTCGACCTGGCGCGGCGAACGAGCAGCTTCGACGAGGTGCAAGGCGGTCTCACCGAGGGCAACGCGCTGTTCGAGGCGCGGCGGTGCCTGAGCTGCGGCAACTGCTTCGAATGCGACAACTGCTACGGCGTCTGCCCCGACAACGCGGTGATCAAGCTGGGGCCCGGCAATCGATTTGCCTTCAACTACGACTACTGCAAGGGTTGCGGCGTCTGTGTCGCCGAGTGCCCGTGCGGCGCGATCGAGATGGTCGCCGAGGAAGTCTAGCGTCCTGTCGCCACGCTAGGTCGCCGCGGGAACGCCGTCGAGGAGCCGCTGCAGCCCGGCAGCGTCGCTGATCTCGAGCTGGCGCTGGCGAACGACGAGAAGGCCGCTTGCCTGGAACTTCGAGAGCGTGCGGCTTACCGTCTCGAGCTGCAGGCCGAGGAAGCTGCCGATCTCCTCGCGGCTCATTCGCAGCAGCACCGACGACGCCGAGAATCCGCGCGCCTGCAGGCGGTGCATGAGATTGAGCAGGAACCCGGCGACGCGCTCCTCGGCGTGCATGCTGCCGAGCCGCAGCATTACCTCGTGGTCGGTCGCAATCTCGCGGCTCATCATCTTGTGGAACTGCCGCTGCAGCGCCGGCACCTCATGCTGGAGCGCCTCGAGGTCGGCGAAGGGGATGACGCAGACCTGCGCGTCCTCGAGCGCGATCGCGTCCGCCGTATGGATCCCCGAGTCGATGCCGCTCAGCCCGATCAACTCGCCCGGCATCTGAAAGCCGGTGACCTGCTCGCGTCCCTGGGGTGACACGGCCACGGTCTTGAAGACCCCGAGCCAGACCGCGTAGAGCGCGTCAAAGCGGTCGCCGACACGAATCAGCGTCTCGCCGCGGCCGACTTTGCGCCGCGACGCCACCAGTCGGGCGTCGACGTACTCGAGCTCCTCGCGCGACAGCCCGACCGGCAGGCAGATCTCGCGCATGTTGCAAGTCGAGCACTGCGCCCGGCAGGAGGCGGCGTGCAGAGGGCGGAACACCGCCGGGTTGAAGTTCGCACGGAGCTTGGACGCCACGGCGAACAGTGTATTCGGCGGCTGCTGACGACTGTCCGATGCGGTGCGAAGGCCATCGTCTTCGAGCCGAACGACGGCGCGCTGGCGAGGAAGCCGCGGGGCGGGCGGGCGCACGGGCGAGCGACCTGCAGGCGTGATCTGCGTCAATCGCCGGCATGCGAAGCGCCCCTAGAGTGCGACGATCCGGCCGTGGACACGCACCGCTGCCGACGCAGGCAACCGAGGATCCATGCTGCCCGATCGCTATCGTCTCCTGCAGCACGAGCTCGCCGTCTTCCTGCCGGCGCAGCGGATCATCACGGATCCGCTGCGGCTCCTCGCCTGGGGAACCGACGCGAGCTTCTATCGCCTCATCCCGAAGATCGTCGCGATCGTCGACGACGAGGCCGAGCTCTGCCGCCTGCTCGCGTGCTGCGCCCGGCGCGGCACGGCGGTGACGTTCCGCGCCGCCGGCACGAGCCTGTCGGGCCAGGCGATCAGCGACTCGGTGCTGGTTCTGCTCGGCGACGGCTGGCGCGGCGTCGACATCGCTGCCGACGCCGGCGCGATCACGCTGCAGCCCGGCGTCATCGGCGCCGTCGCCAACCGCGCACTGGCGCCGTTCGGCCGCAAGATCGGCCCCGACCCGGCGTCGATCGACGCCGCGATGATCGGCGGCATCGCCGCCAACAACGCCAGCGGCATGTGCTGTGGCACGGCGCTGAACAGCTACCACACGCTGGCGGGAATGCGTGTCGTCCTCGCCGACGGCACCGTCCTCGACACGCGTGATGCGGCGAGCCGCGCCGAATTCGAACGGCAGCGGCCAGAGCTCGCCGCGGGCCTCGCCGAGCTGGCGAGCGAGACGCGCGGCAACACCGGCCTCGCGGCGCGGATCCGCCACAAGTTTCGGCTGAAGAACACGACCGGCTACAGCCTCAACGCGCTGGTCGACTTCGACGACCCGGTCGAGATCCTCGCCCACCTGATGATCGGCTCGGAGGGAACACTCGGCTTCATCAGCGAGATCACGTACCGCACGGTCGAAGAGCACGCGCACAAGGCGAGCGCGCTGATCCTGTTCGATCACCTCGAGACGGCGTGCAGCGCGGTGACGCGGCTGAAGGCAACGCCGGTCGCCGCGGTCGAGCTGCTCGACCGCGCGTCGCTGCGCTCGGTGCAGGACAAGCCCGGGATGCCGGCGGCGCTCGGTGCCCTGCCCGCCGACGGCGCCGGCCTGCTCGTCGAGACTCGCGCCGCGACGGCGGCGGCGCTCGCCGTCAAGATCGACGCCATCACCGGCGAGCTCGCCGGCTTCGCGCTGGCGACGCCGCTTCGCTTCGCGACCGACGATCAGGAGGCGGCGGCGCTCTGGAACGTCCGCAAGGGCATGTTCCCCGCCGTCGGCGCGATGCGGCCGCCCGGAACGACCGTGATCATCGAGGACGTCGCGTTTCCGATCGAACGGCTCGCCGAGGCGACGCTCGACTTGCAGCGCCTGCTGCAGCAGCACGGCTATCGCGAGGCGATCATCTTCGGCCACGCGCTCGAGGGCAACCTGCACTTCGTCTTCACGCAGGACTTCGGCAACGCCGCCGAGATCGAGCGCTACCGCGGTTTCATGGACGCGATGTGCCGCATGGTCGTCGGCAAGTACGACGGCTCGCTGAAGGCCGAGCACGGCACCGGCCGCAACGTCGCGCCATTCGTCGAGCTCGAGTGGGGCGCCGACGCGCTGACGACGATGCGCCGCATCAAGACGTTGTTCGACCCGCAAGGGCTACTCAATCCTGGCGTCATCCTCAACGCCGATCCGCGCGCGCACCTGAAGGACCTGAAGCCGCTGCCCGCTGCCGACCCGCTCGTCGACAAGTGCATCGAGTGCGGCTTCTGCGAGCCGAAGTGCCCGTCGCGCGGGCTGACGCTTTCGCCGCGCCAGCGCATCGTCGGCTGGCGCGAGATCGCACG
>DASXIP010000549.1:0-7102 GCA_036497875.1 Caldimonas sp. | reverse complement strand
GGTCGTCAACAAGGCAGCGCTGAAGCTCGACCGCGAGCCGATCCGCTCGCTGATCGACGCGCTCGCCGCCGTCGTCGCGGCGGCGAAGAAGGCGGCCAAGCCAGGAGCCAAGGCGGCATGAGCGTCGCGATCGCCACGCTGAGCACCGCCGACGCCGGCTTCGACGCGGCGTTGGCGAGGCTGCTCGCGTATTCGGCAGAGACCGACGACGCGATCGAGCAAAGCGTCGCGACGATCCTCGCCGACGTTCGCGCCCGCGGCGACGCCGCGGTGCTCGATTGCACGCGCCGCTTCGACGGCATCGATGCGGCATCGCTCGGCGCGCTCGAGGTCGGCGACGCGGAGCTGCACGCCGCGCTCGCCGCCTTGCCCGAAGCGCAGCGCAGCGCGCTCGAGGCCGCAGCCAGACGCGTCCGCGACTACCACGAGCGGCAGCGCGATGCCTGCGGCCGGTCGTGGAGCTACCGCGACGGCGACGGCACACTGCTCGGCCAGAAGGTGACGCCGCTCGAGCGCGTCGGCATCTACGTTCCGGGCGGCAAGGCCGCGTATCCGTCGAGCGTGCTGATGAACGCAGTGCCGGCGAAGGTCGCCGGCGTCGGCGAGATCGTCATGGTTGCGCCGATGCCGTCGCCAAGCGGCAGCATCGCCCCGCCTTCGGCAGGCGACCGCAATCGCCTCGTCCTCGCGGCAGCGGCACTCGCCGGCGTCGACCAGGTGTTCACGATCGGCGGCGCGCAAGCGGTCGGCGCGCTCGCCTACGGCACCGAGACGATTCGCCCCGTGCACAAGATCACCGGCCCCGGCAACGCCTACGTCGCGAGCGCGAAGCGGCGCGTCTTCGGCAGCGTCGGCATCGACATGATCGCCGGCCCGAGCGAGATCCTCGTTCTCGCCGACGGCACGACGCCGCCCGAGTGGGTCGCGATGGACCTCTTTAGCCAGGCCGAGCACGACGCGCTCGCGCAGAGCATCCTGCTCTGCCCCGATGCCGACTACATCGAGAGCGTGCGCGGCGCGATCGATCGGCTGCTGCCTTCACTGCCGCGGCGCGCCATCATCCTCGCGTCGCTCGAAAGCCGCGGCGCGCTGATCCGCACCCGCTCGATGGAGGAGGCGTGCGCGATTTCGAACCGGATCGCGCCCGAGCACCTCGAAGTGAGCGCCCGCGAGCCGTCGCGCTGGGAGCCGCTGCTGCAGCATGCCGGCGCGATCTTCCTGGGTAAGTTCACGAGCGAGAGCCTCGGCGACTACTGCGCCGGCCCCAACCACGTCCTGCCGACGGCGGGGACGGCGCGCTTTTCGTCGCCGCTTGGCGTCTACGACTTCCAGAAGCGGACCAGCATCATCGAGGTCAGCGCTCGCGGCGCCGCCGTGCTCGGCCCGATCGCGGCGACGCTCGCGCGCGGCGAAGGCCTCGACGCCCATGCGCGCGCGGCCGAGATCCGGCTCGAAGGTCGGCCGTGACGAGCGGCGCCGAGCGCTACGCGAAGGTCGTCCGCCAGGACGTCCGCTCGATGCATGCCTACGCGATCCAGCCGAGCGAAGGGCTCGTCAAGCTAGACGCGATGGAAAACCCGTTCCGCCTTCCCGAGCCGCTGCAGGACGAGCTCGGGCGCCGGCTCGGCAAGGTCGCGATCAACCGCTACCCGGCCGGCTGCGCCGCCGACGTGATCGCCGCGCTGACCCGCTATGTCGAGCTTCCCGCCGGCTGCAACATCATGCTCGGCAACGGCTCCGACGAGCTGATCTCGCTCCTCGCGCTCGCCTGCGACATCGAAGGTGCGACGATCCTCGCGCCGGTGCCGGGATTCGTGATGTACGAGATGTCGGCGCGACTGCAGGGGCTGAGGTTCGTCGGCGTGCCGCTGACATCGACGTTCGAGGTCGACCTCGAGGCGATGCTGGCCGCGATCGCGGCGCATCGGCCGGCGCTCACTTACCTCGCGTATCCCAACAACCCGACCGCGAATTTGTTCGACGAGCGTGCCGTCGAGCGCATCGTCGCGGCGGTCGGTGCGCAGGACGGGCTGGTCGTCTTCGACGAGGCGTACCAGCCGTTCTCGTCGCGTTCGTGGCTGCCCAAGGTCGGCGCGGCGCCGCACGTGCTGGTGCTGCGCACGCTCAGCAAGTTCGGCCTCGCCGGCGTCCGGCTCGGCTATCTCGCCGGGCCAGCGGCGCTGGTCGACGAGATCGACAAGGTTCGGCCGCCCTACAACGTTGGCGCGCTCAACGCCGAGGCGACGCTGTTCGCGCTCGAGCACGCCGACGAGTTCGCGCGCCAGGCCGCAGTGCTGCGCGCAGAGCGCGCTCACCTGCAGCGCGAGCTCGCGGCGCTGCCTGGAGTGACGCCGTTCCCGAGCGAGGCCAACATGATCCTCGTCCGCGTCCCCGACGCGCCAGCCGTGTTCGCCGCGATGAAGGCGAACGGTGTCCTGGTCAAGAACGTCGAGGGGCTCCATCCGCTGCTGGCCGGGTGCCTGCGGCTGACGGTCGGCACGCCGGAGGAAAATGCGCGCATGATCCATGCCCTCGGCGCGAGCCTTCGATGACCAAGACCCCACCAGCGGCGCCAGCCGTCGCCACGCGCCGCGCGTCGATCCGGCGAGACACCAAGGAAACGAAGATCGGCGTCAGCGTCGACCTCGACGGCACCGGCAAGGCGCGCATCTCGACCGGCATCGGCTTCTTCGACAACATGCTCGAGCAGATCGCCCGCCACGGCACGATCGACCTCGAGATCGCTGCCGAAGGCGACCTCCACATCGACGGCCACCACACCGTCGAGGATGTCGGCATCGCGCTCGGCATGGCGGTCGGCGAAGCGGTCGGTGACAAGCGCGGCCTGACGCGCTTCGGCCACGCTTACGTCCCGCTCGACGAGGCGCTCTCGCGCGTCGTCATCGATTTCTCGGGGCGGCCGGGCCTGGTGATGCACGTGCCCTTCAAGGCCGGCATGATCGGCGGCTTCGACGCCCAGCTCGCGCACGAGTTCTTCCAGGGCTTTGCCAATCACGCGCTCGTCACGTTGCACATCGACAACCTGCGTGGCGAGAATGCGCACCATCAATGCGAGACCGTGTTCAAGGCGTTCGCGCGGGCGCTTCGGATGGCGGTCGCGCTCGATCCGCGCCTCGGCGACGTCGTGCCGTCGACGAAGGGCTCGCTCTAGGGCGCGATCGCGCGGTGTTGTCGTGAGCCAACGCACCGTCGCCGTCGTCGACTACGGCATGGGCAATCTGCGCTCCGTTGCGCAGGCGGTGGCGCATGCCGCTCGCGAGGGCTCGAGCACGGGCGAAGCGATCGAGGTCGTCGTCACGTCGGATCCGGCGGCGGTCGTTGCCGCCGAGCGCGTCGTCCTGCCGGGCCAGGGTGCGATGCCCGATTGCATGCGCGAGCTGCGCGAGTCCGGCCTGGAAGCAGCGGTCCGCGAAGCGGCGGCGACGAAGCCGCTGCTTGGCATCTGCATCGGCATGCAGATGCTGCTTGACCGCAGCGAGGAGGGCGAGCCCGAGGCCGGCACGCCCGGGCTCGGCCTGATCGCGGGCGAGGTCGTCCGCTTCCGCCTCGAGGGCCGGTTGCAGGAAGACGGCAGCCGCTACAAGGTGCCGCAGATGGGCTGGAACGAGGTCCATCAGGCGCGGGCGCATCCGCTCTGGAACGGCATCCCGGACGGCGCCTACTTCTATTTCGTGCACAGCTACTGCGCGCGGCCGGCGGACCGGCGCCACAGCGCCGGCGAGACCGACTACGGCGGCCGCTTTACCTCGGCGCTGGCGCGCGATAATATTTTCGCGACGCAGTTCCACCCCGAAAAAAGCGCCGCTCACGGTCTCGCGCTGTACCGCAACTTCCTCCACTGGAATCCCTGACGACCCACTCGGGCGGCGCGCATCTCGAGCCCGCTCGTCCCTCGGCCCGTCCACCCCGTTCGCTCCTGCTTCGGCCATGTTGCTGATCCCCGCGATCGATCTCAAGGACGGCCACTGCGTTCGCCTGCGCCAGGGCGACATGAAGGACTCGACGATCTTCAGCGACAACCCGGCGGCGATGGCGCGGCGCTGGATCGACGCCGGCGCGCGGCGGCTGCATCTCGTCGACCTCAACGGCGCGTTCGCTGGCAAGCCGGTCAACGAAAGCGCCGTCAAGGCCATCCTCGCCGAGGTCGGCGACGAGATTCCGGTCCAGCTCGGCGGCGGCATCCGCGACCTCGACACGATCGAGCGCTACCTCGACGACGGCCTCAGCTACATCATCATCGGCACGGCGGCGGTCAAGAACCCAGGTTTCATGCGCGACGCCTGCAGCGCCTTCGGCGGTCACATCATCGTCGGCCTCGACGCCAAGGACGGCAAGGTCGCGACCGACGGCTGGAGCAAGCTCACCGGGCACGAGGTCGCCGATCTCGCCAGGAAGTTCGAGGACTACGGCGTCGAAGGAATCATCTACACCGACATCGGCCGCGACGGCATGCTCACCGGTATCAACGTCGAGGCGACGGTGAAGCTGGCGCAGGCGCTGACGATCCCGGTGTTCGCTTCGGGAGGCCTCTCGACGCTCGCCGACATCGAGAAGCTCTGCGCAGTCGAGGAGGTCGGCATCGAGGGCGTCATCTGCGGCCGCGCGATCTACAGCGGCGAGCTCGATTTCGCAGTGGCGCAGGCGCGCGCCGACGAGCTCGCCAGCGCCTGATACTCGGATCCTCGCCGGGCGTTCGTCGCGCCCGTCGGCGCGCCACATGCTTGCCAAACGCATCATTCCCTGCCTCGACGTCACCGCCGGCCGCGTCGTCAAGGGTGTCAACTTCGTCGAGCTGAGGGACGCCGGCGACCCGGTCGAGATCGCGGCGCGCTACAACGACCAGGGTGCCGACGAGCTGACCTTCCTTGACATCACGGCGACGAGCGACGATCGCGACCTGATCCTGTCGATCGTCGAGGCGGTCGCTTCGCAGGTCTTCATCCCGCTCACGGTCGGCGGCGGCGTGCGCAGCGTCGCCGACGTCCGGCGGCTGCTCAACGCGGGCGCCGACAAGGTCAGCTTCAACTCTGCCGCCGTCGGCGACCCCGAGGTCGTTCGCAACGCGGCCGCGAAGTACGGCTCGCAGTGCATCGTCGTCGCGATCGACGCCAAGCAGCACGCCGGCGATTCGTCGCGGTGGGACGTCTACACGCATGGCGGCCGTCGCAACACCGGCCTCGACGCGGTCGAATGGGCACGCCGCGTCGCCGCGCTCGGCGCCGGCGAGATCCTGTTGACGAGCATGGACCGCGACGGCACGAAGAGCGGCTTCGACCTTGCGCTGACGCGCGCCGTTGCCGACGCCGTCCCGGTGCCGGTGATCGCGTCGGGCGGCGTCGGTTCGCTCGCACATCTCTCGGAGGGAATTCGCATCGGCGGTGCCGATGCCGTGCTGGCGGCGAGCATCTTTCACTACGGCGAGTTCTCGGTCCGCGAAGCAAAAGCGCTGCTCGCTCGCGACGGCATCGCGGTCCGGCCGTGAAATCGCGCGCCGCGGCGAGGCCTGCGGGAGCGAAGACGCGAAACGCACCGGCGTTTCCGCGCGAGGTGCGCGTCATCGGCGGCGCCTGGAAGCGCAGCAAGCTGCCGGTCGCCGATCGGCCGGGTCTCCGGCCGACGCCCGATCGCGTCCGCGAGACCCTCTTCAACTGGCTCGGTCAGTCGCTCGGCGGCTGGCGCTGCGTCGACGCGTTCGCAGGCTCGGGCGCGCTCGGCTTCGAAGCTGCGTCGCGCGGCGCTGCCGACGTCGTGCTGCTCGAGCGCGACCCCGCGCTCGTCGCCAGTTTGCTCGCCGTCCGGCAGCGGCTGCATGCGGACGCGGTCCGCGTCGAGCGCGCCGACGCCCTGCAGTGGCTCGCGCGAGCGGCGGCAGCGAGCGTCGATCTTGTCTTCCTCGACCCGCCGTTCGACGCGCCGTTGCTCGCGCCCGCGCTCGCCGCGGCGGCGCGGATCGTTCGCGACGGCGGCTTCATCTACGTCGAGGCCGTGGCATCGATCGGCGCCGACGCAACCCCGGCGCCGGGCCTCGAACCGCACCGCGCCGGCCGCGCCGGCGCCGTGCACTTCCAGCTTCTGCGCAAGTCGGCGGCGGGCTAAGGCCGCGCGGCTACACTGCGCCGCATCGAGGCCGAGCCGTGCCGTGGTCGCGGCAAGGGGCCTTGGCCGCGTGGAGATCGCCGTGACATCCGCGACCCGATTGATCGCTGTATACCCGGGCACTTTCGATCCGATGACCCTCGGTCACGAGGATCTGATGGGCCGCGCCAGCCGGCTGTTCGAGCGGCTGATCGTCGCCGTTGCCGCGGGCCACCACAAGCGGACGATGTTCACGGTCGGCGAGCGGCTCGACATCGCGACCGAGCTCGCCGCCAAGTACGCCAACGTCGAGGTGATGGCGTTTCGCGGTCTGCTGCGCGATTTCGTCGTCGGCCAGGGCGGCAAGGTCGTCGTCCGCGGCTTGCGCGCGGTGAGCGACTTCGAATACGAGTTCCAGATGGCCGGGATGAACCGGCAGCTGATGCCCGACGTCGAGACCGTCTTCCTGACGCCGAGCGACCAGTACCAGTTCGTCTCCGGCACGTTCGTGCGCGAGATCGCCAACCTCGCCGGCGATGTCTCGAAGTTCGTCTCGCCGCTGGTCCTCGATCGCCTGCAGCAGCGCGTCAAGCGCGCCGAGGCATAGTATGGAGCCGCTACGCTCACTTCGTTCGCTGCCGCCCAAGGGGGCGCGGCCGGCCTTGGGGCGGCCCGGCGTCCAGCCGGTCGCGTTGCCGACACCATGGCGCTGATCATCACCGACGAGTGCATCAACTGCGACGTTTGCGAGCCCGAGTGCCCGAACGCGGCGATCTCGCTCGGCGAGCGCATCTACGTCATCGATCCGCGCCGGTGCACCGAGTGCGTCGGCCATTTCGACGAGCCGCAGTGCGTTCAAGTATGCCCGGTTGCATGCATCCCGCTCGATCCGGCGAACGTCGAGTCGAAGGAGACGCTCTGGGCGAAGTACCGGCGCCTGCAGACGGAAGCGGCCGCGGTCCGCTCCTGAGCGCGCGCTTGCGGGCTGGCCGCGCCGCCGGGCGCT
>DASXIP010000548.1:0-1565 GCA_036497875.1 Caldimonas sp. | reverse complement strand
CGCCGCGCAGGAAAAGCAGCATGACAAAGTCCTCGCGCAACAGGAAGCGCGCCTGCTGGCGGCGGCAATGTGCCTCCGACTCCTCGACCGTCGGCAGCGTGCCGGCCCACGGCAGCCAGGGAACGAGCTCGTCGTGCGAGGCGCGGATCGCGTCGTTGAGGACGCGGCCATCGCCCGGCCGCGGCACGCGCAGGACCAGCCGCTCGGTCTCGAGGCGATCAGGCACGTCGATCAGCAGCGGGTCCATCGCGCGTTCCTCAGGTGACGACGATGCGCGTGCCGACGTCGGCCTCGGCGCCGAGCCACTCGTCGACTCGCTCGGCCGCCGGCAGTTCGCGGACGCGCCGGATGACTCCGAGCTGCCAGGCGGCCGCCGCGAGCAAGAGCGATCCTGCGCCGGCAACGGCGAGTGACGCGCGCAGGCCGACTTGCTCGCCGAGCCAGCCGCCGAGCAGCGCACCCGGGCCCGCAGGGATCAGGATGAGCCAGCGCATCGTGCTCGTCATCCGGCCGAGCAGCGGCGCCGGCGTGACTGCCTGGCGCAGCGCCAGGAAGTTGATGAAGATGAACACCGCGCCGGTCGAGAACATTGTCAGCATGACGGCGAACGCGGCGACACCCCAGTCATTCGCCGGCGCGACCGCGAGCAGCAGCCAAGCGGCGCCGCAGACCGCAAAGCCGAGGATGAGGCAAGGTCCCGGGCCGATCGTGCGGCTGATGCGATTGCCGTACACGCTCGCGATCACGGTGCCGATGCCCATGCCGGTGTAGCTCAGGCCGATCGCCTGCTCCGAAAGACCGAGGGTGCGCGTAGCGAACAGGATCTGGACGACGATCGCCGCCTGATGGCACGCCTGCCACGCGCCGACCGCGAGCGCCAGCGCGACCAGCAGTCGATGGCGCGCGACGAAGCGCACCCCCGCCTTCAGGTCGGCCCAGAACGTTCGCCCGCGGGCGCCGGCAGCGACGTTCGCAGGTAGTTCGTGAACTGCGACACCGCGCAGGATCGCAGCCGATATCGTCACCAGCACGGCGTCGACGAGCAGCGCGAGCGGGGCGCCGACGACCTTGATCAACGCACCGGCGATGCCCGGCCCTGCGACCTCGGCGCCCGACGAGGCGAGCGCGTTCTTTGCATGCGCCTCGACCAGCCGCTCGCGCGGGACGACCTGCGTGAGGACGATCTGCGCCGCACTACCGGCGACGGTGTAGACGCTGCCGAGCACGAAGCCGCACGCGTATAGCCAGCGGATCGAGAGCCAGCCGAGCCACCACGCGACCGGGACGCTGATGACGACGAGCGCGATCGTCAGCTCGCCGGCGATGTAAACCGGCAGCTTCCTGACGCGGTCGAGCCAGACGCCGGCCGGCAGCGAGAGGAGGACAAACGGCAGGATCTCGACCGCGCTCAGCAACCCCATCTGCGTCGGCGTTGCGCGCAGCAGGATCGCCGCGGTCAGCGGCAGCGCGAGCATCGTCACCTGGCCGCCGAACGAGCTGATCAGGATCGACGTCCACAGCCGCCGGTAGGCGTGGTCGCGCAGGAGGTCGTGGGCGGGCAGCGA
>DASXIP010000547.1:0-2509 GCA_036497875.1 Caldimonas sp. | reverse complement strand
GTGCCGTGCGACGTCTGCCACGGCCGCCGCTACAACCGCGAGACGCTCGAGATCCTCTACAAAGGCAGGAACATCACCGAGGTGCTGGAGCTGACGGTCGAGGACGCGCACGCCTTCTTCAGCGCGGTGCCGGCGATCGCGCGAAAGCTGCAGACGCTGCTCGACGTCGGCCTCGGCTACATCCGCCTCGGCCAGAGCGCGACGACGCTTTCGGGCGGCGAGGCGCAGCGCGTCAAGCTCGCCCTCGAGCTCTCCAAGCGCGACACCGGCCGCACGCTCTACATCCTCGACGAGCCGACGACGGGCCTTCACTTCGCCGACATCGACCTCTTGCTGAAGGTGCTGCACACGCTGCGCGACGCCGGCAATACGGTGGTCGTGATCGAGCACAACCTCGACGTCATCAAGACCGCCGACTGGATCGTCGACATGGGCCCGGAGGGCGGCGCCGGCGGCGGCCGCGTCGTCGCGACCGGGACGCCCGAGGACGTCGCCGCGAGCGACGCGAGCTTCACCGGGCGCTACCTGCGGCCTCTGCTCGCCGCCTGAGCGCCGCGCCGCGGGCCGAACGGCGGTCGTCGCCGCGCACTAGACTCGGGGCCCGTCCGGGACCAGGGAGGGTGCATGGCCGTCGTCATCGATTACTTCTTCTCGCCGCAATCGCCGTGGACCTACCTCGGCCACGAGCGCTTTGCGGCGATCGCACGCAACGCCGGCGCGACGATCAACGTTCTGCCGGTCGACCTCGGCCGCGTCTTCCCCGTCTCGGGCGGGCTGCCGCTCGCCAAGCGCGCGCCGCAGCGGCAGGCTTACCGGCTCGTCGAGCTGAAACGGTTCAGCGAGCACCTCGACCGGCCGCTGCACCTGCAGCCGCGCTACTTCCCGGTCGCGAGCGACGACGCCGCCAAGCTCATCATCGCAGTCGATTCCCAGGACGGCAGCGACGCGGCGATGCGGATCACCGGCGCGATCCTGCGCGGCGTCTGGGTCGACGAGAAGAACATCGCCGACCCCGGCACGCTGCAATCGATGCTCGAGGCGTGCGGCCTGCCGCCGCGCCGCCTCGACGACGCGCAGTCGCAGGCCGTCCACGAGCGCTACGAGCAGGACTCGCAGCGTGCGATCGACAGCGGTGTCTTCGGCGCGCCGACCTACGTCGCCTTCGACGAGATGTTCTGGGGCCAGGACCGGCTCGACTTTCTCGAGCGCCGCCTGGCCCGCGGCTGACGCCGCCTACATCCCGTACTTGGCCTTCGCCTGCTTGACGCAGGCGCTCTTGGCGTCGCCGCTCATGGCATCGCATTTCTCGGCCGCGACCTTGTAGTCGGCTTCGCGCGAGTCCTTGGCGGCGTCGTCGCGCGCCTCGATCGACTTGAGACGGGCCTTGGCGTTGGCCTTGGTCTTGGTCAGCTCGGCCTTGGCGACCTTGATGCAGACGTCCTTGTCGTTGCCGGTGCGGTCATTGCAGCGTTCCTTGGCGACCTTGTAGTGCGCCTCGGCGACTTGCTCGGTTGCCTGCGCTCGTGCCTTCGGCGTGTCCTTGTACATGGCCTCGGCATCGGCGTCGGTCTTCGTGCGCGCCTCCTTCGCTTCGGCGACGCAGATGTCCCTGGCGTTGCCCTTCAAAGCATCGCACTGCTTCACCGCCGCCTCGTAGGTCGCCTTGGCGGACGCCTTGGCGCTTTCGTAGGCGTTCTTGTCGCCGGCAGCGTGTGCTCCGGCCGCAAGGGCGAGCGCGCCGGCGCCGAGAACCAGCGCGCGGACAACGGGGGCAAGGGGAATGGTTCGCATGGCCGAACTCCTGATGTTCGAGGCGACGCACTGTGCGGCTCGGTCCCGCCGGCGTCGCTCGGCGAGGCCAGGGCCTGTGGGACGTTGGCTGATTTTGCGGTGGGGGAAACGGGCCCGGAAAAAGAAAAAGCCGGCGCAGGGCCGGCTTTTCTGCTGACGCCCGCAGGCGCGGGTCAGCATCAGCTCAGGTGATTGTTGATGAGCTTGGTCATCTCGAACATGGAGACCTGACCCTTCTTGAAGATCTCGCGCAGCTTCGCGTCGGCGTTGATCATCGTCCGCTTGGTTGCGTCCTGGAGGTTGTTCTTCTTGATGTACTCCCAGACCTTCTTGGTCACTTCGGTACGGGGAACCGGGCGGTCGCCGATGATCGCGGCGAGCGAGCTGCTCGGCGTCATCGCCTTCATGAACGCAGCGTTCGGGGTGCGCTTCTTGGCCGGCGCCTTCGCCTTCTTGGCCGGCGCCTTCGCTACCTTCTTCGCCGCCTTCTTGACCGGCGCGGCCTTCTTCGGCGCGGCCTTCTTCGGTGCCGCCTTCTTCGCCGCCTTCTTCCCAGCTTTCTTCGCAGTTGCCATGTTGAATCTCTCCATCAAGTGATTGGTTGATGTGCTCGGAGCGGGCGAGAGCCACATGGACTCTCATTTCTCCAGGGTTCCGCGCGGAGCGAATAGTACTGCGTGTACAGAGGGAGGAGAACCTTTTTTCACTCGTGGAGCAA
>DASXIP010000546.1:0-2152 GCA_036497875.1 Caldimonas sp. | reverse complement strand
GCTGCGGCGCCAGCTTCCGCGGCAGGTTTGCCGGACTTCTTGGCGTCGCGGAAGTCGGTCACGTACCAACCCGAGCCCTTGAGCTGGAATCCGGCCGCGGTCACCTGCTTGACGAACGTGGGCGCGCCGCACGCCGGGCAGACGTTGAGCGGCGGGTCGGACATCTTCCGCAGCACGTCCTGCGCGTGGCCGCAGTTGGTGCAGCGGTAGGCGTAGATCGGCATTGCCGGACCTCGGAAAAAATCAACCCGACAGTATAAATCCTGGGGGTCTGGCTGGCTCAGTGCAGCCTGAGCAGGATCTGCATGGCAACGAGGCCGAGCAGGAAGCCGACCGCGCTGTACGCGAGCCCGGCGAGCAGCCGATTCGTGCGCCGCTGCTCGACGAGCAGCGCCTCGAGAAGCCGTTGCTGGGCGCCTTGCTGCGGCTGCAGCGCGCCGTGCAGGAGGCGCGGCAGCTGCGGCAGCAGATGGACAAAGCGCGGCGCTTCCCTCTTCATCTGGTCGACCAGGCCTTGCCAGCCGACCTGCTCTGCCATCCAGCGCTCGAGGAAGGGCTTGGCGGTGCTCCAGAGGTCGAGCTCGGGATCGAGCTCGCGGCCGAGGCCTTCGACGTTGAGCAAGGTCTTTTGCAGCAGCACGAGCTGCGGCTGGATCTCGACGTTGAAGCGGCGCGACGTCTGGAACAGGCGCAGCAGCACCTGGCCGAGCGAGATGTCCTTCAGCGGCCGGTCGAACTGCGGCTCGCAGACGGCGCGGATCGCGCCCTCGAGCTCGTCGACACGGGTTGCCGGCGGCACCCAGCCGCTTTCGACGTGCAGCTCGGCGACGCGCTTGTAGTCGCGGTGGAAAAAGGCGATGAAGTTCTGCGCCAGGTAGTCCTTGTCGAGCTCGGTGAGCGTGCCGACGATGCCGAAGTCGAGCGAGATGTAGCGGCCGAAGGTCTGCGGCGCGATCGAGACCTGGATGTTGCCGGGGTGCATGTCGGCATGGAAGAAGCCGTCGCGAAAGACCTGGGTGAAGAAGATCGTGACGCCGTCGCGCGCGAGCTTGGGGATGTCGACGCCGGCGTCGCGCAGCCGCTGCACCTGGCTGATCGGGACGCCGTCCATGCGCTGCATCACGATCACGTCCTGCGTGCAGAGCTCCCAGACCATCTCGGGCACGAGGACGAGGCCGAGCGACTCCATGTTGCGGCGCAGCTGCGCCGCGTTGGCCGCCTCGCGGACGAGGTCGAGCTCGTCGTGGAGGTACTTGTCGAACTCGGCGACGACCTGGCGCGGCTTCAGCCGCTTGCCGTCGGCCGAGAAGCGCTCGACGACCCGTGCGAGCTCGCGCATCAGCTCGACGTCGTCGTCGATCGCCGCCAGCATCCCCGGCCGGAGCACCTTGACCGCGACCTCGCGGCCATCGCGCAGCACTGCGAAGTGGACCTGCGCGATCGACGCGCTCGCGACCGGCATCGCATCGAAGCTGGCGAAGACGGCATCGATCGGCCGCTCGAACGCCTTCTCGACGATCGCTCGCGCGACATCGGCCGGAAACGGCGGCACGCGGTCCTGCAGCTTGGCGAGCTCGTCGGCGATGTCGGGCGGCAGCAGGTCGCGCCGGGTCGACAGCACCTGGCCGAACTTGACGAAGATCGGGCCGAGCCGCTCGAGGCCGAGGCGAAGCCGGACGCCGCGCGGCGCATCGAGCGTGCGACCGATCGTGATGACGCGAACGAGCAGGCGCACCCAGCGCTGCCGAAAGGTCGAGAGCGCGAGCTCGTCGAGCCCGTAGCGAAGAACCGTGACGCAGATGACGACGAGGCGAAGGACGTGCCGCATCAGGGCGCACGCACCGCGAGATCGCGCAGCACCTTGGCGCCTTCGCGCAGCGCGCTCGCGAACCAGCCGCCGACCTTGCCGATCTGGCGCGCCGGGCCGGCGCCGACGACGCGCTCGAGATCGTCCTGCAGGTCCCAGCGCAGGTTGTCGATCAGCCAGTCGATGTCGCTCGCGAATGCGGCATCGCCGGAGACGACGACCTGCGGCCGGTCGCCGGCGACGACGCGCGTCAACTCGAGCGCCGGGTTGGCGGCGTCGACGGCGATGCGGAGGTCGGGGGCAAGCCCGGCGCTCTCGGCGAGCCATTCGACCAGCCCCGCCGGA
>DASXIP010000545.1:0-2842 GCA_036497875.1 Caldimonas sp. | reverse complement strand
CCGCGCCGAACGCGGCCTTGTAGTAGTCGATCGCGGCGGCGGCGCCGGCGCAGACGAGGTGCGGTGCCAGCACCGGCGCTTCGGTGGGCGTGGTCTTCGGGTCGCTCATGATGGCTCCTTTCGGTGGCTGGGCGAGGATCGCCGCCCGCGGTGCGGGCGATCGAACAGGAATTCGAGATAGGCGCGCAGGTGGCCGATCGACGCCGCTGCGGCGGCGACGTCCTGCGTCGCCTTGGCGAGGATGAAGGCCCCCTGCAGCACGGCCTGCGTGTGCAGCGCGAGACCGCGCGCATCGACGCCGGCGCCGCGGCCGCTCGCAGCGAGCGCTTGGGCGATGTCGGCTTCGAGCGTCGCCGCATGGCCGGTAATGCTGCGCGCGCAGGCATCGCGGATCGCCGGGCTCGACTCGTGCACTTCCTGCACCATGGTGCCGACGAGGCACGTGTAGTCGGCGATCCGGCCCTGCAGGATCGCGCGCCGGAAGTCGAGATAGCCGAGCACGCGCTCGCGCGCCGACGCGGCGCGGTGGTACGGCGCCGCGTCGAACACGGCGCCCGTCAGCGTCGACCAGTGCTCGGCGGCCTCGACCGCGAGCTGCTCCTTGCTCGCGAAGTGGTGGAAAAACGCACCCTTGGTCACCTCGGCCGCGACGCAGAGGTCGTCGACCGTCGTCGCGTTGTAGCCCTTCGCGCGGATGACGTGGAGGGCGACGTCGAGGATCCGGTCGCGGGCGGTTGTTCGTGGCGTGGTCGGCATTCGGCAGGTCCTCTAAAGCAAGGATACCGACCAGTTGGTATGTTTGTCAACCGAGCAAAGAGCCAGCCGCCGGATTTGGGGTCCGGCGCTCCAGGGGTCGCGGGTCGATGGCGCAGGGCCGGCGGTCCGCGCCGGGCCGCCGTCGCTTATCCCGGCAACTTGGCCGCGAGCAGATCGATCTTCTCGATCTTCGGCGGCTCGCTGAGCAGTGACGCCGCGTTGGCCATCAACGCGGCAGCGATCGGGCCTTGCAGATGCGCCTGGCGCCCGGACTCGTCGGCGAAGGCGTCGAAGACACCGAACGTCGACGGTCCGAACTTGAGCGCGAACCAGGCCGTCGTGCGCGCCTCGGCGTTGGCGAGCGGCAGCGCGCCGGCAAGGAAATCGGCGACCGCGGCCTCCTTGCCGGGCTTGGCTTCGAGGCGGACGAAGAGGGCGAGCTTGACCATGGCAGTGTTCCTTTCGGCGAACCGATGAGAGAAGGGAGCGGACCGAAAGTCTGCGTTTCCATCGCCCTGGGATCGAGTGGCGAAAGCGACAACATTGATATCATTCCCGCCATGCGTTTGCACCTGCTCGTCCTCGACGGCGTGTTCGATCTCGGCTTGGCCGCGCTGACCGACACGCTGACCACCGCCAACGAGCTCGCCGCAACGCTCGCCGACGGGCCGCCGCCAATCGAGCTCAGCCTGGTCGGCGTGCGCCGCCGCGTGGCGACCGCGCAGGGCCTGCGCGTGCCGGTGGTTCCGGCAGCTGGCGCCCGGCGCCCGGATGCCGTGCTCGTTCCCGCGCTCGGCGCGAAGATGCCCGATGCGCTCGTCGCCCGGCTCGCCCTGCCCGACGTCGCCGATGCGGTCGCCTTGCTGCAGCGCTGGTCGCGCGCCGGCGCGACCGTCGGTGCGGCGTGCACCGGCACGTTCATGCTCGCCGAAAGCGCGCTCCTCGACGGCCACACCGCGACGACGTCGTGGTGGCTGGCGCCACTGTTTCGCCGCCGCTACCCGCGCGTCGCGCTCGACGAATCGCGCATGCTCGTCAGCTCGGCGGGAATGACGACCGCCGGCGCGGCGATGGCGCATCTCGACCTCGCCCTCAGTGTCGTGCGCGGCCGCAGCCCGGCGCTGGCGGCGCTGGCGGCGCGCTACCTGCTCGTCGAGGCTCGTGGTTCGCAGGCCGAGTTCGTCATCCCCGACCACCTCGCACATGCCGATCCGGTGGTCGAGCGCTACGAGCGCTGGGCGCGACGGCGGCTCGCGGACGGCTTCTCGCTCGCCGACGCTGCGCGTTCGGTCGGCGCCAGCGAGCGAACGCTGGCGCGGCGGATGCGCACGGTGCTCGGCAAGACCCCGCTGTCCTACTTCCAGGACCTGCGCGTCGAGCGCGCATTGCATCTGCTGCGCACCGGCACCGACAGCGTCGATCGCATCGCCGCCCAGATCGGCTACGCCGACGGCGTGACGCTGCGCGCGCTGCTACGGCGGCGGCTCGGCCGCGGCGTCCGCGAGTTGCGTTCGCGCGCCTAGCCGATTGCTTTCAACACCGACACGAGGTCACGAAAATGTCACGCACCCTGCTCGCCGATCAGGCGCTCTACGACTACGTGCTGGCGCATTCGCTGCGCGAGCATCCCGAGCAGGTCGCCCTGCGCCAGGCGACCGCGTCACACCCGCACGCCGGGATGCAAATCGCGCCCGAGCAAGGTCAGCTCATGGCGATGCTCGTCAAGCTGCTCGGCGCACGGCGAGCGATCGAGATCGGCGTCTTTACCGGCTACAGCGCGCTCAGCGTCGCGCTCGCGCTCCCCGACGATGGTCGGCTGGTCGCGTGCGACATCAGCGACGAGAACGTCAAGATCGGCGTGCCGCACTGGCAGCGCGCCGGCGTCGCGAACAAGATCGAGCTGCGCATCGCGCCGGCGGCCGAGACACTGCGCGCCTTGCTCGATCGCGGCGAGCAGGAGAGCTTCGACTTCGTCTTCATCGACGCCGACAAGACGAGCTACGACACCTACTACGAGCTCGCGTTGAAGCTTCTGCGCATCGGCGGCCTCGCGGTGATCGACAACACGCTCTGGGGCGGCGCCGTC
>DASXIP010000544.1:0-4243 GCA_036497875.1 Caldimonas sp. | reverse complement strand
GCGGGTCGCGTAGATGAGGAGGCGCCCGTTCGGCGCGAAGCTCGGGTGCTCGTCATCGCTGGTGTCGGTGATCGGCTGCGGCTGCCCGCCCGGCGTCGCGAGGTCGAGGACGACGAGGCGAAACGCATTGCCCGCGCGCGTGACGTAGGCGAGCGTCTTGCCGTCGGGGCTCACGGTCGGGCTGATGTTGTAGCCGCCGCTGAAGGTGACGCGCTCGGCATTGCCGCCGGCGGCCGGCATGCGGTAGATCTGCGGCGCGCCGCCGCGATCGCTCGTGAAGTAGAGGAACTTGCCATCGGTGCTGTACTCGGCCTCGGTGTCGATCGCCGGGCTGCTCGCGAGACGGCGCGGCTCGCCGCCGCCCTTGCCGATCGAGAACAGCTGCGAGCCGCCCTCGCGCGAGAGAGTCACCGCGAGCCGCTCGCCGTCGGGCGTCCACGCTGGCGCGCTGTTCGAGCCACGGAAGTCGGCGATCGCGCGCCGCTCGCCGGTGGCGACGGTGTGAACGAAGACGACCGCCTTTTGCCGCTCGAACGAGACGTAGGCGAGCTCCTTGCCGTTCGGCGACCAGGCCGGCGAGATGATCGGCTGGCCGCTGTTGAGGGCGACCTGGCCGTTCTCGCCGTCGGCATCGGCAACGCGCAGCGTGTAGCGCTGGCCGGTGCGCGTGACGTAGGCGATCCGGGTCGAGAAGACGCCCTTTTCGCCGGTCAGCTTCTCGTAGATGAAGTCGGCGATGCGGTGCGCGGCCAGCCGCAGCTCGCTCGCTTCGACGGCGTTGCTCTGGCCGCCGATCTCGCTGCCCTTGACGACGTCCCAGAGCTTGAAGCGGACGTCGTAGCGGCCGTCGGCGAGGCGTGTCACCGAGCCGGCGACGAGCGCGTCAGCGGCGCGCGAGCGCCACTGCGCCATCTCCGGCCGGCTCGTCTCGTCGAAGCTCGCCTGTCCGGTGTCGACGTTGCGAAAGGCGCCGCTGCGCTCGAGGTCGGCGCGGATGATCGCCGAAGGCGACTGGTTGCTCTGGTCTTCGTTGCGGAAGCGGACGACTGCGATTGGCAGTTGGGTCGCACCGACGCCCGAGATCTCGACCCGGAATTGCGCCGCTGCCGGCAACGCGGCGAGCACCAGCAGCGAGGCGCACGCCAGGCGGCGCGAGAAACGAATCTGGGACAATGACTTCGGCTCGATCGTCATCCGCGTCACACCGCCGCCACGATCGCCGGCCCAGCACCACTACCGACGACGACATGCGCCAGAACGATTCGCTTGCCGTGGTCATCGTTGCCAAGAACGAAGCGGCGCGCATCGGCGACTGCATCGCCAGCGCGAAGTTCGCCGACGAGGTGCTCGTGCTCGATTCGGGCAGCACCGACCGCACGGCCGAGATCGCCGCTGCGGCCGGCGCGCGCGTCGTCGTCACCGACTGGCCGGGCTACGGACCGCAGGTCGCGCGCGGATTTTCGCTCGCGACCGCCGACTGGGTGCTTTCGCTCGACGCCGACGAGCGCATCCCGCCGGCGCTGCAGGCGGAGGTGCGCGCGGCGATCGCCAAGGGCGACCACGACGGCTTTCGCATGCCGCGCTGGTCGGAGTTCTGCGGCCGCGTCATGCACCACGGCGGCTGGCGCCCGGACCGGACGCTTCGCCTCGGCCGGCGCGCCCGCTCCGGCTTCACGAACGACTTCCTCCATGCCCACATGACGGTCGAGGGCACGATCGGCGAGCTGCGCGAGAGCCTCGTCCACCACAGCTACCCCGACGTCCATGACGTCCTCGAGAAGCTCGACCGCTACTCGAGCGGAAGCGCCCGCGACATGCTCACGCGCAGCCGGACGGCCAGCCTGCCGAAGGCGATCGCGCACGGGCTGTTCGCGTTCGTGCGCACATACCTGCTGAAGCTCGGGTTCCTCGATGGTCGGCACGGATTGATGTTGGCGATCTACAACGCGGAGTATGCCTATTACAAATATGTGAAGCTGATGTTCATGCAGAGTCCGCAGAAGCGGCCGGAGTTCCCTGCATGACGACGCCCGCGAGCGTCGAGTCCCCGCCGCGTGCCGCTGCAGAACAAACGCACGACGGCGCTGCGCCGCCGACCAGTATCGTTCCTGAAGCAAGCGGCGCCCCCGCCGACCCGGAGCCGGCCGGGAGTGCAGAGAGCCTGGCGAGCCAGGTGGCGAGGCGCCGGCTCGGCGAGCGGCTGCGCCGGGTCGCACCGTATTTCGCCGATTGCCGGCGTGGTTTCGTCCTCGCCCTCGTCGGTGCCGTCATCGCCGCGGCGACCGAGCCGGCGATCCCGGCGCTCCTCAAGATCCTGCTCGACGACGGCGTCAAGGAGAGCGCGATCCCGCTCTGGACGGTGCCGATCGCGGTCATCGGGCTGACGTTCATCCGCGGCCTGGCCGGCTTTGTCTCGCAGTACGGCCTCGCCTGGGCGGCCAACCGCGGCACCCAGACGATGCGCCGCTCAATGTTCCAGCGCGTCCTCGACGCCGAGCCGTCTCTGTTCACGAAGAGCACTGCGAGCAATCTCGTCAACACGCTGACATTCGAGGTCCAGAACGGCGCCAACCAGCTCGTCTATTCGCTGCAGAGCCTGGTTGGCGACACGCTGCGCTTCGCGGCCCTGATCGGCTATCTCGTCTGGCTTAACTGGCAGCTGACCGTCTTCGTCGCCGTCCTCCTGCCCGCGGTCGCCTACGTGATGCGCAAGTTCAGCCGGCGCCTGCATCGCCTCGCCGTCCAGGGCCAGCAATCGGTCGACGACCTCGCGTATGTCGTCGAGGAGAACGTGCTCGCCTGGCGGAGCGTGCGACTGCATGCGGCCGAGCCTTCGCAGGCATCGCGCTTCGAACGCGCCAGCAACGACCTGCGCCGGGTGACGATGAAGTCGGCCGTCGCGGCGGCAGCGGGCTCGCCGATCACGCAGGTGCTGGCATCGTGCGCGCTCGCGATGGTGATCGTCGCTGCGCTCTGGCAAAGCAGCCACGGCGGCAACTCGGTCGGCAGTTTCGTCGCCTTCATCGTCGCGATGCTGCAACTCGTGCCGCCGCTCAAGCACCTCTCGGAGCTCGCCGGGCCGATCACGCGCGGCCTCGCCGCGCTCGACCGCGGTGTCGCCCTGATCGACACCAGCCTCCCCGAGCGCGGCGGCAGCTTCGATCCCGGCCGCAGCGAGGGCCACGTCGAGCTGCGCGGCGTGACGCTGAAGTACCGCGCCAGCCAGCCGCCGGCGCTCGACGGCATCGACCTCGAGTTGCGCGCCGGCGAGACGGTTGCGCTCGTCGGGCCGTCGGGCGCGGGAAAGACGACGCTCGTCAACCTGCTGCCGCGCTTCATCCAACCAAGCGCCGGCACCGTGCTGCTCGACAGCCGGCCGCTCGGCGATTGGGAAGTACGGGCGCTGCGGCGCCAGTTCGCGATGGTGAGCCAGGACGTCGTCCTCTTCAACGACACCGTCGCCGCCAACGTCTCGCTCGGAGCGAGCCCGACGAACGGCGCAGGCAACGACGATCGCGAGCGAATCCGGGCCGCGCTCGCAAGCGCGAACCTGCTCGAGTTCGCCGAGTCGCTGCCGAACGGGCTCGACACCGTCGTCGGCCACAACGCCAGCGAGTTCTCGGGCGGCCAGCGGCAACGCCTCGCGATCGCACGCGCGATCTACAAGGACGCGCCGATCCTCATCCTCGACGAGGCGACGTCGGCGCTCGATTCGGAATCGGAGCGCCTCGTCCAGCAGGCGCTCGGCCGCCTGATGAAAGGCCGCACGAGCCTGGTCGTCGCGCATCGGCTGTCGACGATCGAGCGCGCCGACCGGATCGTCGTCGTCGACGCCGGGCGCGTCGTCGAGTCCGGCAGCCACACCGAGCTGCTCGCCGCCGGCGGCCTGTATGCACGACTGCACTCGCTGCAATTCAGGAGCTGACGACATGGCCGCGACGAAGCCCCCTGCCGCTGCCGCACCGGCGCGGCCGATCAGCCGCTTCACGGTACCCGCGATCGAAGGGCTGCCCGACGACGTCCGCGCCCGCATCGTCGAAGTGCAGGAGAAGTCGGGCTTCGTGCCGAACGTCTTCCTCGCGCTCGCGCATCGCCCCGACGAGTTCCGCGCCTTCTTCGCGTACCACGATGCGCTGATGCTCAAGCCGTCGGGGTTGAGCAAGGGCGACAAGGAGATGATCGTCGTCGCCACCAGCGGCGCGAACGATTGCCTGTACTGCGTCGTCGCCCACGGCGCGCTGCT
>DASXIP010000543.1:0-2459 GCA_036497875.1 Caldimonas sp. | reverse complement strand
GAGAGGTTGCGAACGCCGAGCCGGCTCATCAGCTTGTAGCGGCGCTCCATCTCGCCGACGCCCCAGTTGAGCGCGTTGGCGGCCTGCTTCATGTCGGTGACGACCGGACAGAGCAGGTGCGGGATCCCTTCGTAGACGCTCATCTCGAGCATCTTCGGATCGATCAGCAGGAGCCGCACGTCGCGCGCCTCGGCCTTGTAGAGCAGCGACAGGATCATCGCGTTGATGCCGACCGACTTGCCTGCTCCCGTTGTGCCGGCGACCAGGCAGTGCGGCATCTTCTGCAGGTCGGCGACCACCGGCATGCCGACGATGTCCTTGCCGAGGCCGAGCGTGAGCTGCGAGCCGGAATCGGCGTACGCCTGCGAGCCGAGCACCTCCGAGAGGCGGATCGTCTGCCGCTTCGCGTTCGGCAGCTCGAGCGCCATCGTCGTCTTGCCCGGGATCGTCTCGACGACGCGGATCGAGACCAGGCCGAGCGAGCGCGCCAGGTCCTTGGCGAGGCTCACGACCTGCGCGCCCTTGACGCCGAGCGCGGGCTCGATCTCGTAGCGCGTGATCACCGGCCCCGGCGACGCCGCCACGACCCGCACCTCGACGCCGAAGTCCTTCAGCCGTTTCTCGATCAGGCGCGACGTCATCTCGAGCGATTCGGCGCTGACGCCCTCGATACGCTGCGGCGCCGAGTCGAGCAAGTCGACCTGCGGCAGCTTGGTGTCGACCAGCTCGCTGAAGAGGGGCTTTTGCCGCTCCTTGACGACGCGCGTGCTCTTCGGTACCTCAACCAGCGTCGGCTCGATGACGAGCGGCAGGTGTTGCTCCAGCAGCTCGTGTTCGGCGTCGAGCAGCTCGCCGCGCTCGCGGAGCGCTTCGGCGCCGAGGCGCGCGTCCTCGGCGCGCTCGATCCTCTCGACGCGGCGCGTCCGGAGCGACTCGATCGCGGCACCGATTGCGTCGGCGACGCGCAGCCACGAGAAGCGCAGCGCCAACGACGCGCCGGCGACGAGGATGGCGATCCAGAGCACGCCCGAACCGGCAAAGCCGAGCAGGTTCTGGCTCGCCCGGCCGAGCACGAGGCCGAGCACGCCGCCGGCGTGGCCGCCGGCGACCTGGCCTTCCCACTGGTAGAGGCGCGTCCATTCGAGCGAGGCGCTCGCCGTGAGCAGCATCGCGAGGCCGAGCCACATCGACCACGCTGGCGCGGCCGGCGCCAGCGGCTCGGGCGGCGCGATCGCGGTCGCGCGCAGCGCCCGGGCGAGCGCGCCGAGCCAGGCCCGCGCGCCGACGACGACCGCCCACCAGACCGAATAGCCCGCGACAAAGAACGCGAAGTCGGAGAGCCAGGCGCCGAGGATGCCGACGCGGTTGTGGATCGGCGTGCCGTTGCCCGAGGTCGAGAAGCCCGGATCGGCTGCGCTGTGCGTCGCCAGCGCGAGCAGCGCAAGCAGCCAGACGACGGCGCCGACGAGGAGCGCGACCTGCTCGCGCCAGTGCGGCGCGACGTGGCCGGAGGCGGCCGGCCGCGACGCCGGCTGGGCGCCTTCGCCGCGCAGGGAACCCAGAGGAAAGGTCATCGCCGGATTGTCGTCGAGCGCAGCGGCGCTTCGGCGCAGCGCAACCGCCAGACCGTGGCCTCGGCCACGGGTGCGATCACCCGGTCAGCTGCTCCTTGATGATGACCCAGCCGTTCTCCTGGGTCTGCACCATGCCGCGGCCTTCGAGGTCCTTCATGACGCGGCTGACCATCTCGCGCGACGCGCCGACCACCTTGGCGAGGTCCTGGCGCGAAACCTTGTTGCGGATGACCTTGACCTCGCCCTCCATCTCCGACATGTCGAGCAGCGTGCGGGCGACCCGGCCGTAGACGTCGAGCAGGGCGAGCGACTCGATCTGCCGGTCGGCGCTGCGCAGCCGCTGCACGAGGCCGCGCATGATCGCGTACGACAGGCTCGAGTTCTCGGGCAGGCAGCGCGCGAACTCGGCGCGGCCGAGGATCAGCATGTCGGTCTGAACCTCGGCCCGCACCGTCGCCGAGTGCGGGTCGTTGTCGATCAGGCTCATCTCGCCGACGTAGTCGCCCGACTGCAGCACCGCCAGGATGACCTCGCGGCCACGCGAGTCGGCCGTCAGCACGCGCGCCCGCCCCGTCAGAAGAATGAACAGGGCGTTCGACTTCTTGCCGTGTTCGACGACGATCTCGCCGCGCCGGAAGCGTCGCTTGACGACGCTGTCGGCAATGCCTTGGGCCTGCTCGTTGGTCAGCAGCGAGAACAGCGGAACGCGCCGGATGAGATCGAGATTCGAGAGCATCGCCATCTGAGGAGCCTTTCTGGTTGCGGGCGCTTCCGAGCCGCCGTGGACAATGTCACGCGAGCACGGTAGGGCTATTGTCACCATTAGAAGCGTTGATGCCAGCCGGTTTCAACCCCATGTCAGACTTGCGGCGCCGCTGCCACACC